>WAPW01000001.1 GCA_015520565.1 Candidatus Aciduliprofundum sp.
ATGTATAGATGTACGAGAAGATGTATGCTGTATTTGCATGCCGAATCATCAAATTTCAACAACATTTCAAATATTGGAAAATATGCAGTAAGTGCATTTAAGGGTTATATGGGGCGATAGTGTGGTAGTGGGAATAATATTGGCAGGTGGCTATGGAAAGAGGTTAAAGCCAATAACGGACTATGTACCAAAGCCATTGGTGGAGATAAAGGATGGCTACACGATTTTAGACAAACAAGTTTTAGATTTAAAGTATGCAGGTATAGATGAGGTCTATCTTCTTGTGGGATATTTGTGGGAGAAGATAAAGGAGAGGTATGGAGATATGTGGCATGGGGTGAAGATAAATTATCTCGTGGAAGATGAGCCAAGGGGTACATTGTGGGCACTCAAAAATGCATTTTCAAAATTGGAAGAAGATGCAGTTGTTAGGAATGGAGATGTAGTAGCGGATTTCAATATAAGAGAGATGATGGAGAAGGCAAGGAAGAATGAGAATGCTTTACTAACTATTGCAGTTACAAGAATGCGCTCGCCTTATGGCATAATAGATTTCAAGGATGATTTAATATTGTCCTTTAGAGAGAAGCCCGTGCTAGATTACTACATAAATGCGGGAATTTATTACATAAAGAAAGAGGCATACGGGTATTTCAACAGAGAGTTCACAGATAAGGCTGTTGAGCGCACAGTATTTCCACTCTTAGCAGAGATGAGAAAAGCGTACCTATTCCGCGAAGACAATGTGTTTTGGCAGAGCGTTGATAGCTTAAAAGATTTAGAGAGAGTGAGAGAAGAGTACAAGAATAGGGAAGACAAACCGTGGGGATACGAGAAGATGATAATATTGACGGACAAGTATATGGTAAAAGAGCTTTATTTGAAAAAGGGATATGAGACCTCATTGCACTATCATCCAAGAAAGGATGAGACGATGCACATAATGTACGGGCAAGGGTATATAGAAGTGGATGGAGAGAAAAATATAGTGAGAAAGAACGATGTTTTCAGAATTCCGCCAAATAAGAAACACAGAATAGTGGCTGTGGAGAACATGCTCCTCTACGAGTACTCAACTCCACATCCCGATGACACTGTACGCTTGCAGGACCCATATGAAAGATAATCACCAGCTAAAATAAAATGGAATGGAAAAATTCTTTGCAATTCTGTAAATTTCTCTCTTTACTATCCAATAATCTGTATCCTTCTTTAGTAATGCATTTGGCATCCCTTCCTTCAATCTAAATTTATCAAATATCACATAAGAAACTCCAATTTTTTCAAGAATGCCCATAAGCTCCTTTAATTGTGGAATAATTAGATCTGGAAATATGGGACCTATGAATGCATAAGTTCTATTGCTATTTGCAAATTCCTTTAGTACCTCTAATCTTTCATCTACAGAGGATGCATAGGGCTCAATCTTTCTTCTCTTATCATCATCTAAAGTTGTGAGTGTCACTCCTATCTCAGCATCCATATCCTTGAGGATATCTTTATCTCTCAAAATCAAGGAGGATTTTGTCAGAATTGATATTCTTTTTTTATGCTTTTTGAGAACCTCTAAACATCTCCTCGTGAGCTCGTATTTTTTCTCAGCTGGCTGGTAGGCATCCGTTACCGTTCCTATGGTTATTAGGCCTTCTTTCTTCTTTAATTCCCTATCAAGTACTGTTGGAATATTTCTTTTAACATAAACAACGCTATTCCATTCCTCTAATGGTATGTGAAGTACATAGGGTGCATAGCAATAAATGCAGCGGTGCTCACATCCAATGTATGGATTAAGAGAATAATCTGTATTTTCTAATTTTGATCTTGCCAATGCATTTTTCACATAAATTTCAATGTATTTCAAAATCCTCAAGCCTCCTTTGATGCAAGAATCTATTCAATAAGGTAGAGCCTTCAATCCATGCCTTCTTGGGTATGTTAAATTGGGATAGAGCGTAGCTTACGGCTTCATTTTCATCCTCAAAAATTCTTGGAACGCTACGCATAGCATTTCTCACATTCTCCCTGACATGCCAGACTCCAACGGGCATTATGTAATCTGGCAAAGCTTCTCTTAGCACTATGACCTCGGCTTGCCTTCTCATCTTTACCAATTTCTCTCCCACTGCGAGACGGGCAGCATAGTAGCAACCTCCAATTTCTGCATAATCCTTTCTACCCTCATAGAATTCATGGCTTGAAACCATGAATGTCCTCTTTCCATAGGGATTCCAAAGAGTCCCCGGATACCAAGCTTCAACAAGTTCATAGCTCCAGTGGCGAGGAAGAAGAATAACAACGAATATATTGCCCATTTTATTTGATTTGAATACCATTGGCTTATCAATAAGCGGGAAATCTTTGATCTTTTGCACCAAATTCTTTGAGATGGTATCATCTACTGCAGTTATGCTCCACCTTGTGGGCACAAGCTTGCAATTCACTCCCATTGTTCCCATGCTAAATGCTCTTTGAATGAGCGAAAACCGCACACCCTCATTGTATAAATGGAGAATTGAATCTCTTGCTGGTAGCTCATCGTAATAAATTTTCTCTATTTTTGCATTAACTTTTATGGTATCTGGTATGAACTTCTCTATCTTTCCTGCAGGCCCATATGGTTGGACATCGCTACCCACCACAACCCTCCCCCTTGGAACTTTTTCAAATATTGCTTCAGAATCCACATGCTTTTCTGCCATACTCATCTCTTGAAGAGTGAGCAAGAAATAATCTGGGTCTTGAGCATCTTCAACTCTAACTTTCTTCATTCCCCTTACCAGTGAGGTACGCATATCCACAAAATTCTCAATATTCATATTTATCCAATTCTCTTGAATGTCCATATATTCCGTATTTCCCTTAAATGGAGGGATGAGAGGCCCAACATTCACCTTAGGATATCCATATCTTCCCACAAACACCCCTGGGGGAGAAGAACCTTCCATATTTGCACTCAATTTCCTCTTGGTTTTTAGCATAGAGTAATAACGAACCAAGAGCGGGCACTCACTCTTACCGCAGAGCATCTTTGTGCCTTTACATATTGCGCATGTACCACTCTTGGCGAGTTGCTCAACCAAATTCTCTCTCTTCTTCACATTTATAAAATTGTCTGGGCAAATTTAAACCTTTTGAGAAGCAAGATAGTTTAAAAGGTGTATTGTCTCAGGGGTTAAAGGCACATCTTTATCTGCTTTCAATTCACCCCTAGCTAAGAGGCATAGAAGGCGGGTATTGCCCTTTGTGAGTTGATATATTCTTTTGAAAGCATCCTCTCGCACATGCGGTAATATTTTTCTAGCTTCCTCAATTGGAAGGGGTTCTAAATTTATCTCCATAACCGCACCTCTCTCCACATCTTTTATTGAGTAAAAACGATTGTAGAATGGAGTGGATGAAGGCATAGTTACGATTATCTTGCTCTCTCCTATGTCCTCAAGGGTGAGGGATTTCATCGCATCCACGAATTCGTCATCCACCATGTAATAATTGTCAAAAATTAGGAGCGTGGGGCTTTCCCTCAATATTTCTAAAAGCTCCCTTTTTTCAAATAGATTCTCAAGAACATCCTTTATTGAGCTCCATTTCCTTCCTTCATAGACATTGAGCCATACCAAGTTTGTTGGAATTTTTTTCAAGCTTATAAATTCCAGAACCAATGCAGTTTTTCCTATTCCCCTTGGTCCAACTATTGTCAATATTTTTCCCTTGTTATACCATTTTTCCATTGCCTTTAATTCTCTTTCTCTATCCACAAAAACTTCTCTCTCAATTGCCACTTCTTTAAACACTACCCTTTTTCCCATCATAAGTTCTATCTTCTCCCCTTTCTCAATGGCTCTGAGTATCTCAATAAGGGATTTTCCAGTAGCTCTTTGTATATCTCCTATTTTCACATACTTCTCATTTATCTTTATCTCCTCATTTTCAATCTTATCTACGAGCTCTTTTGCCCTCATTATGCCAGATGAAGTAAGCAAGTAAATGGTAACTCTCTTTTTCTTTCCTTGCACATGCCCCTTCCTTATTTTCACAAATCCTTCCTCTTCTAATTTTTTCATATTTCTTGGAACATGCGTTACGGATATGCCTATACTCCTTGCAATACCCTGCTGTGTCATATCAAATGGATAATCGTATCTATCGTTGTACTTTCGGAAATGATAAAGATGAATTAAGATTCTCTCTGGGATGGTAAGCTTTGAGGGCATTGGATAGTAATTATACTCATCCTTTTTAAAATTGCCCCTCAGAAAAGATTATAAATGCCTTGTATATTGCCTTATCAAGGGCCCGTGGTCTAGTGGTTATGACGTCGCCCTTACAAGGCGAAGATCCCCGGTTCGAACCCGGGCGGGCCCACTAAACCCTTTTCTTAAAAAGAAAGGTGCCACAGCCCTGCGGAAGCAGGGCTCAGCGTAGGTGTCCCTTCGTTGTGAACTCGCTGATGGTTCTTGGAAAAGCGGCTTTACCCGGAAAGAATTTTTAAATTCGTTGCTGTTTCTCAACCAAGAAACTTGAAAGGAGAGGTTTAGAAAGAGGAAACGGACAAATTTAATGAATTTAACAACCAGCCATGCTAAAAAGCAGGACGCTGCTTATTACCATTTAATATGCTAAAAGGAGGGGTGTAGAGAGGGGAACGAGCAACGACTTAGTTGCGAGCTTGCCTTCTGCAAGAAGGCTTAGCCTAGGTGCCCCTTCGTGGAGAAGTATTTAAATGAGTATGCCTTATTAGAAATGGGATGCGCTATGGGTGTTGCACATAGAATTGCGAGGAAGCAGAGGGAAATTAGCGTAGCTGAATTCTTTGAGAAGAACAAGCAAATTTTGGGTTTTGATTCCTTAACTAAAGCTTTAGTTGTGAGTGTTAAAGAAGCCGTAGATAATTCCTTAGATGCTTGCGAAGAAGCTGAAATCCTGCCCGATATTTATGTTGAGATCCAAAATATTAGCAAGGATGAATATCGCATAATTGTGGAGGATAATGGCCCGGGCATAATTCGCCGCAATATTCCCCTCGTTTTTGGCAAACTCCTCTATGGGTCAAGGTTCCATGCAATAAGGCAGAGTCGTGGGCAGCAGGGTATAGGCATAAGTGCCGTGGTTCTATATGGGCAGCTCACCACAGGAAAACCTGCAAGGATAATTTCCAAGATAAAGGAGGAGGAAGTGGCTTATGAGCTCTTGCTCACAATTGATACAAAGAAAAATGAGCCAAGGGTGATAAAGGAGATTCCAAAGATATGGGATAGGGAGCAAGGCACTAGAATTGAGATAAATATTCGTGCCAGATATGTGAGGGGCAAGCAAAGCGTTTATGAGTATCTGCAGCAAACTGCAATTGTAAATCCTCATGCTCAGATAACATTTGTAGAGCCAGATGGTAAGAAAACGATATTTAAGAGGGCAACAGACAAGCTTCCACCTCCCCCAAGGGAAATAAAACCTCATCCTCATGGAATAGAGCTTGGGGAACTTTTAAATATGGCGAGAAACACAAAGACATATCGGCTCACATCATTTCTAACCACTGAATTCTCAAGAGTAAGCCCGAAGATTGCGGAAGAGATTTGCAAAAAAGCATATTTGTACGGGGAAATGCGTCCTCAAGAATTGAGTATTGATGAGGCAAAGAGGTTGCTGGAAGCTTTTCAAAAAGTAAAATTAATGGCTCCTCCCACTGATTGCCTCTCTCCCATAGGTGATAACTTAATAAAGAAAGGCCTAAAAAATGTGCTTGGCTCTTTGCGTCCAAGTTTCTATGCACAACCAATAACAAGAGCTCCAAAGGTGTATAATGGGAATCCATTCGTGGTGGAAGTGGGCTTGGTTTATGGTGGTGAATTGCCTAAGGACCAACCCGTGAAGATTTTAAGATTTGCAAATCGTGTGCCTTTATTATATCAGCAAGGCGCTTGCGTGACTACCAAAGCAATTAGCAATGTAGACTGGCGCCGCTACGGTTTAGAGCAGCGTGGCGGCCAGGGCATACCAGTGGGTCCTGCCATAATCCTCATACATGTTGCATCTACCCGCATTCCATTCACCTCAGAGGCTAAAGAGGCCATCGCAGATGTGCCAGAGATTCGTGAAGAGATAGAGCTTGCCTTAAAATCTTTGGGCAGGCAGCTTAGGCTCTATAATGTGAAGAAAGAGCGAAAGAGCAAAATGACTGAGAAGTTCTTCCTTGTAAATAAGCTTCTTCCAGAGATTGCAAGAAAGAGTGCTGAAATTGTGGAAAAGCCAATACCGCCATTAGAGCCAGTCATATCAAAAATTATGAATGTTGTGTGGATTGATGAGAAAGTAGAGAAGGAAGAAAATAAAATAAAGGTAAATGTGCGTGTAGCAAATTTTACCCCTAAGCATCATAAATTTGTTCTTTACGGCGACTATCCTCTCGGTAATTTAGTTGACACGGATGGAATCGCGGAAGAGGATTATGTGAAATGGGATGTGGATATTAAGCCCATATCTTACAAGCATTTCTATTTCGTTCTTGAAGATGCTGATAAATATGGAGAGACAAATTACTATGTGGAAGATATAAGCCCCAATATTGTAATAGGTGCCGAGCCCTTGCCCGGAGATTGGAATATCAAACTCAGCGAGATTGAGGAGATCGTGGAGGAAGAGGAGATGGATGAGGATATAGAAGAGGAGTTTGAGGTGATTGATGATGAGTAGTGAAGAATCCTTAAAGAAGTTGTATCAAATTGCTGAGGATATTTATGAGGATTTAGTTAGAGGAGAGATTCCAAAGATGAAACTCGCTGCTAGGAATAGAAGCAATATAGTGTTTGACAGTCGCTATGGAGTGTGGAAGTATGGGGATTCAAAGATAACGAGAAGTGCCAAAAAATTAGATGGTGCTTATATGCTTCTTCGCACCCTCTATGTTATGGAATTCATAAAAGAGATGATACGAGATAAAAAATCTTCTACACTTAGGGAAATGTACTACATCTCCGAGGGTTGGGGCCTTGCAAAGTTTCATACACAAGATGAGAGCAACAAGCTCGCCGAGGATTTAGAGGTCATAACCGGATATCTCCGCGAGGATTTCAAGCTCAGGCCGGAGGAAGATGGTGCAAGTGTAATTGGAAATATAACTGTAGAGGAGATAAACCGCAAGGGCAAGCCAATGCGCATAAATTGCAGAGACGATGTAGGCGACAGTGGATATCTCATCCCCTACAATGTGGAGAAGGACAAGCTCAAATTCGTGGATGTGGATGCAGATTTTGTTATAGGCATTGAAACAGGTGGTATGTTTGATCGTCTCGTTGAGAATGGATTTGACGAGAAAGCAAGAGCAATTTTAGTGCATATAAAGGGCCAGCCAGCTAGAAGCACGAGAAGATTGCTAAAAAGGATGAACGAAGAGCTTGGATTACCCGTGGTGATATTTACAGATGGAGATCCATGGTCATTTAGGATATTTGCCTCTGTGGCATACGGAGCTATAAAAACAGCTCACATAAGCGAATATCTTACAACGCCCACTGCAGAGTTTGTAGGCATCACTACCAGCGATATCTTAAATTACGATTTGCCCACAGATAAGCTCAACGATAGGGATATTGCAGCATTGCAATCTGAGCTAAAAGATCCGAGGTTCCAGACCCCGTTCTGGACAGAAGAGATAAAATTAATGCTAAAGATAAAGAAAAAAGCAGAGCAGCAGAGCTTAGCCAAATACGGCTTAGATTATGTGACGGATACTTATCTGCCTGAGAAGCTCACTGAGCTAGGGGTTATGTCTTAATTTTTTAATTCCTCTTTTTATGTCCTTCTCTGTAAATTGTACTCTTACCTTCTGTTCCTCTGCAACTTTGTCTATATTCCTCTTCAAAACATCGGTAAATAGGGAAATAATATCTGAATTATCCCCTTCAAATCTTATAGCCGCATAGATTTCATCATTCTTAACAAGGGAAAGAACTGCGATGCCTTTATGGCCTCGTACATCGTATGCATCAATAACTATCTCTCCATCCCAGTGTTTAACAATATCTCGCAGCTCATCTAAATTATCCACCTTCATTTTAAGTAATAAAAGATAAAAAAAGGGATATAAATTTTTCTCAACTAATATCCCTCAATCTCCTGACAAGCTTTACAGCGGCTTCTACTGCATCTCTTGCCTTCTCAATCCTTGCTTCTGCCTGCAATCTTGACTCTCCTGGGCCTGAAATGCCTAGCGTAACGGGCTTACCGAACTCCACGCTCAAATCTTCAATCTTCCTCGCAGCATTTTGCATAACAATCTCATCATGCTCCGTTTCTCCCTCAATAACCGCGCCGAGGGTTACAACTGCATCCACATCATTCTTTTCCAGCAATTTTCTTACGAGAAGTGGTATATCAAATGTACCCGGTGCTTTTAGCACATACTTCACTTCCGCGCCTAAAAATTCGGCATGTTCTTTTGCGCGCTCAAGCATCATCATAGTTATGTCATAGTTGTACTCGCTTACCACTATTCCCAAATTTATTTTATCCATATTTTCACCTCCTAATGTCTCATACCTGATTTACCTTCAATTGGGCCAACATCCTCAAATCCCTGCCTTTGCCCAGTGCCTGCCATCTTTCTCAATTTTTCTGGCTTAAATAGAAGATAATAAGCATTTTGGGCATGCTCTCTAGCCCTCCTATCTGCAAGCCAAGCAAGCTCTTTCTCATCCTTTGCCTCATCCTCATGCACAAACACTTCAATTATGTGTTTATTGGTAAGTAATTGCGCCATTATTAGCCCTTGTGATGCTTCGTGGGCACACTGTTTATCAATGGGCTTTGGCCCGGGCATCCCCAAGGCAATAACAATATCGCAACCCTCCTCCTCAATTAGCTTTTTAGCAGCCACAGGCAGGTCTTTAACGCCAGGTACTGTTCTCCGTATAATCTTGAAACCTGTGCCCATCTTGCGAAGCTCATCCTCCGCTGCCGAGCCCATATCGTAGCGAGCAAATGTAGTATCAACGATTCCTATCCTTCGCATATAAATCATCCACCCTATCTACAATTTTGAATATTATCTTTCTTGTCCCGTTTAAATCACTATCTCCATATTTCTTTAAACGAACAACCTTTACATTTAAACCCCTTCTTTTGCATTCTTCCTCTATCTCCTCCTCACTGAATTTTTGGTCGTATCCCAGCACTATTATATCGGGCTTTACATCTTCCACAGTTTTGTACATATCATCCTCGTGCCCGAGAACAGCCCTATCTACGGGCTTTAACGATTCAACCATAAATCTCCTTATCTCTTCGTTCATAATTGGCTTGTGCTTTAAGCTTTCCACTGTGGAATCTCTTGCCACAACTACTACGAGCTCATCACCAAGCTTCTTTGCCTCTTTGAGAAAGAGCACATGTCCAGGATGCAAAATGTCAAACACTCCAGTGGCCATTACTCTGACCATTTAGACCACGCATCCACTATATCCTTTCCCTCTAAAAATATTATCCCACGCTCTTCTGCAAAGCGCCTTGCATTCTCCTTACTCATTGAGTTTCCATCCTCTGCAAGAATTTCTACAATTGTTGCCGATGGCACGAGCCCTGCCATTTCCATAAGGGCTGTAGATAGTTCTGTATGTCCTCTCCTCTTTTTTAATCCTGAGGATATGAGCAGATGCACATGTCCGGGAGATATGAACTCTTCTCCAAACTTCTTCATTGGCTCTTCCATATTATCCATTCTTTTCAAGAAATTTGCAAATTCCTTTATCGTTTTTGCCCTATCCTTGTCGGGTATGCCTGTAAAATTGTCTCTGTGATTTATGGTAACTGAGAAAGAGGGCATCGTATCGTATCTAACCTTTGGAGTTAAGTACTTGAATATTGGATACCCACTTCTTTGAAATATTTCGTGCAAATATGGCAAGCCAATTCTATCTGCATAATTCTTCGGCAGGGTGGTGCATATTAGCCCTCCACCTTCTCTGCGCATAAATCTAATCTTTTCTGGAGTTATGAATTGAGAGGCTATGACGATATCCGTCTCTTCTTCCCTTCCCTCACTGTCAAATATGAATACGAATTCTCCACGCCTTAACGCTTCTATTGCCTTTTCAATCACAGGCCTTTCATTTCCCTTATGATTAAAAACTTGTTGATTATAACTCAATTTTGAGTTATCGCAACAAAATTGATAATCAGATTCTTAAAATTTCCTTGAACACTTGTTCAACATATTGAACACTTGTTCAATAAATCTGCAAATATTTAAATAGGTTATTAACGATTTCCTTAAAGCCCTAGCAAACACAGGAGATGATGAAAATGCTGGATACGGGTAGCGATGGATTTATGCTAATAGCGGCTGCACTGGTTTTCATTATGACTCCCGGACTTGCGCTTTTCTACGGTGGCTTAGTTAACAAAAAGAACACCGTTGCTATGATGATGCAAAACTTCTTTTCCGCAGGGTGGACCACTATACTATGGGTACTCTTTGGATTTACCTTAGCCTTTGGTATGGATGTAGCAGGGGTTATTGGAAACGGACACTACATATTCTTGCTAAACATAACTCCAAAAACTCTGTTTCCAGGGAACCATGTGATAAGCATGTACACATTTATGATATACCAACTAATGTTCGCAATCATCACCCCAGTGCTTATGACAGGGGCTTTCGCAGATAGAATGAGATTCAAAGGATTCATTGTATTTACCACGCTCTGGCTATTCCTTGTGTACTTCCCATTCGCCCACTGGCTCTGGGGTGGTGGATTCTTGCAGCAATGGGGAGTTGAGGATTTCGCTGGAGGAATTGTAGTCCATACCAGCGCAGGATTTGGAGCCCTTGCAGCAGTATTCTACCTCGGAAAGAGATTGCATCCAAAACCGGGTAATCATAGTATTCCACTAGTTGTACTTGGCACTGCACTCCTATGGTTCGGCTGGTTTGGATTCAACGCTGGAAGTGCCTTGAGGGTTGATGCGGATACAAATGTGGCATTCATAAACACCATGATTGCTGCTGCTTTTGCATCCATAACATGGCTATTCTGGGATTATGCAGTACACAAGAAATGGAGCAGCATAGGATTCTTAACTGGCTCAATAGCAGGTCTGGCAACTATAACGCCCGCTGCAGGATTTGTAAGCCCCCAAGCGGCTATGCTCATTGGCATCCTTGCGGCCCTGATTTCCCACTGGGTCGTTGACTTCGTGCATAAGAAAGGCTGGGACGATGCATTGGATGTATGGGGCGTGCACGGAATCGGCGGATTCTCAGGTATAATCTTGCTGGGAATCTTTGGCAGCACAGCCATCTACGGAGCAAATGGATTGATATACGGAGGAGTTGCATTCTTTGGAAAACAAGTAGCGGCAGCGTGCCTTACAGCAGCATATGCATTCCTAGTGACATACGGCATTGCATGGGTTACTGATAAAATAACACCTCTCAGAGTGCCTGAGGAAGAGGAAGAGAAGGGCCTTGATGAATCAGAGTTCTTAGAAAAAGCTTATTCTTAAATCAAATTTTATTTTTCTTTTTATTGATTTTCAATGCTTTCCTAATTTTGTCAGATTACTTTTAGATGTTTATCATTTTTTTAGGAAATTATCAATTCTTTAATTTTCAAACCTTTCTTGCGTGCCATATCCTTTATAAATTCCTCAATCTCTTCATCACTATATCTCTTCAGTGATGACACCTTCAATGTGTATCCTCTTTCGTTATCTCCACATATTCCATATATCCCCACACTCTTTTCCCTTCTACACTCCCTCATTAATTCAAGTACCTTCCCATCTTCTTTAGTCCTTCTCCTATCCTCGTAATGGAAATAATATAGATATGGTACTCCCTCGCAATACATCATGTACCATTTACCAAGATCTTCCATCTTCGCCTTCCCATCACTGCAAACATTCTGCCCACCCTTTATTTTTTCTATTCCTTCTTTTCCTATCCACTTCTCTAAATAGTTCTTTTTTATCGCTAAAAGATCACTCTCCAATACATAAATCACATCCATCTCCGGATACCTCGTCCTTCCCATTAAACCCTCCATATCTCCACACACTGGATCCTTCTCTAATGGCACATACTCATTCTCATCAAAGTACGCATACTCCGGCTCCGTTGCCCTAACGATGTCCCGCATTAAGTCAACGAGAAAATCTTTTACTGCATTGCTAAGTGGTGGATCTGAATCCTCTATGTATCTAGACACACTCCAGAAATCCAAAATTAGCAGCGGCTTTCCTTCTACCTCATCAGCCTCCACACTGAAAAAACTTCCCTCGTGAGACATTAACCATGGATTCTTCTTATAATACTTTATCCCGTACTTTCTTAGGTATCTCTCTGGAGGAAATGGAGAAGAATAAAGCCCTGCAACCATAGTGTTGAGCTCTTTAAGCAAACTGGATATGTCATCTTTTTTGTATATCTTAATTGGTTTCACTTCGGCTAGCCACTCTGCTCCACTATATGACCATAATTCCATTATATCCTCCTTCGTGTACTCCTCCACAACATACGTATTTCCATCCCATTTTACTCGAACATTTAAGTCTACATCTATCC
>WAPW01000002.1 GCA_015520565.1 Candidatus Aciduliprofundum sp.
ATCATCCACATAATGTGCATAACTACTACATTTCAATATTATCCCGGTCTCAAAATTTTTGTTGGTGGAGAAATTTCCTGCATGTTTGTTGATACCCAAAATATAATCTTCTTTGGAATAGTTTCTATAGACTATGATCATTGAGGGATAGTTCTTCAATACAGGCTTTTCCATCTCCTTTTCCGGTTTCCACCACTTCACTTTAGGCTGCGAGGCAAAATATGCGCCGAGGAGAATGGCTATAACTACAATAACTCCAATTCCGATTAGCAGGGCTCTCATTCTCTTGCTCATCTTATTACCTCCAGGCATTCATCATCCATAGACATCTCCTATACTCTAAAATCAATAAAAATGCATAGAACTCCTCATATATATATTTCTCAGAGAATATCCCTGTAAGAAGTTCAACATCACCAATACATTATGGCCCCACATTGTACATCCCTAAAATGCCGTGTAAATCTAATCCTGCTAGCAATTCTGCACCAATCTTGGACATTCCCTTATTATTTATAATAAATATATAGCAAGATAAGGAGATGTCCAAAAATAGAGATGATTTGCATGGAAAATGAGTGAATTAAAGGATTTCTTGAATGTTCAAAACGGGCAAATTTCCAGAGTGGAATGTTCAAAAATGCGGAGGTTTTGCATGAGGAGAATGAATTTAAAAGGAAATTCTTGATGTACATAATTTGAGGTTCAAATTTTTGAATTGAAAATAGAAGTAGTGTAGAACAGGGAAAATTGAAGGTTGCTGGACATAGACAATTTTAAATAGAGGTTCTAAAGAGAGAGAAGCGGTGATTAAAATGGAAGAGGGGCACGAACAGGCACATCTTCATATCGTATTGAGCAGCGGGCTGAAAAGGGATTTAGATGCTATTGCAAGAATGAAGAACACCAGCACGAATAAGATTGTGAGAGAAGCTCTGGAACTCTATGTGCAAGAGGAGCTCTACAAGAGAGTAGATTACATGTTGAACATAGAAGACAGGGTGGGAAATGAGATTTTCACGGAGCTTTATCCGCAATTAGAGGAGATAAAGAACAGGCTGGACATAATAGTGGATGCTGTCCAGACACAGAGCTCACAGGCTGAGAAAACTCCAGCTAAAAAAGAAGGGGAGAAAATAGATTTCCCAAAGGTGCCGGGGCTGCATTACAAGGTGGATGGAAACAATGTAATCTACGAGGATGGTTCTATCTACAATCTCTACCTTGGAGCTTGGCTGGTGACGAAAGAAGAAGTTGCCAAGTGGAAAAGGAAGAAAGAGAGAGAAAGGAATTTGTTGAGGTGAGGGTTCTATGATAACCAAAACGAAATTCTCCACGGGCAAAGACGCTGCGATAAAGTTAGCAAGATACATAGAGAGAGGGTTAAGCGATAACAGGATTTATACGAGGTTATACTACGAATTTAAACCTGCAGATGATAGAGATTTAAAAGAGTTCGTGGAGATTTCACGGGGAGCAGATGAGGATGTCCCTGCTGTCAGGCACATGATTATTGCACCAGAGAGGTTGTATGATGAAAAAGAGTTGCATTATTTGGTTATGAAAACGATGAACGAATGGAGAAAGAGAACGAGGAATTACGGAGTTAGGTATGTTTGGGGTTTGCACTACAACACGGAGCATCCTCACAGCCACATAGGAATGGTATCTCCATATCCAGAGGAGTTAGTAATGGAAAGGGAGGATCTGAAAGAGTTCAATAAAATCGTGGAGGAAGTGTTTGGAGAGAAGCTCAAGAGCGAGAAGAAGGTTGAGGAGGAGATGGAAAGGGAGATAAGAGAAGCGGAGGAGTTTGAGGTTGGAGCGTAATGCAGAGAACAGCGTTGAGTCCAGAGAGCATACACGAAGCAGAGGAAAGAAGGAGAGAAAGAGAGGAAAAGAGATTTGTTCAATTCGCCACTCTTGGTTTGTTGTTCTTCTTCCCACCATTCTTCATAGCACCATACATCTTTGGCTCTTTGCGTATAAAAGATTACACCAAGATACCCGTGAAGAAGGTTTTGGATAAGAGAAGGTTATGGAGATTGACATTCTTGATTACTTCATACGCATTATCCTATTACCTCATCTTTCCCTTCTATGCGAACTTGGGAAAGAACATATTTCCTTTCTGGAAGCCCTTCGTTTCCTATCCTCTTTCCGAGTTTTTCGTTTATCCCCATTTCTCCCTCTATGAAAATCTTTACCTATTTACTCTCTACGGGTTGATAGTGCCAATAATCATAGCCATTCCTTTGGCTGTGGTGTTGAAGAAGAAATACAGGTTGAGGATACCACCAGATAGTTTGGGTGATCCCCACGAAACAGGGAAACATAATCATAGAGAAATACAACACGGGAATTATGGTTGTGGGTGCCCCCGGTTCTGATAAAACGGAATTGATTAAGCAAGTCATATATCAATTCCCGCAAAAGAGAGATTATGTTTGGGTTATCTTTGACCCCAAGGGTGATTACTACGAAGCATTTGGCACGGAGAAGGACATAACTTTGAGCGTGAATGGTTCTTCTTATGCGTGGAACATTTTTTGGGAGATAGACCCTGAGAGAGCCACAACGGATGTAATTGAGATAGCCAAAGAGATATTCCCCATAGAAGAAAGAGGAGGAGAGGATAAGTTTTGGGTAGTCACCTCCCAGCAACTCTTATCTGCGTTCATACTCACATTTTACAGACAGGCATTAGAAACATACAAGCGATACTTCTCTGGAAAGATAGATAGAGAGAGATTGAAAGAGTTCTTGCCCACGAATGAAGATTTTATGAATTTCATTAACCAGCTAACGATAGAACAGGCATACAATCTTTTGGTTGAGCAAGAGGATTTAAAGAGCGTTGCAGAATACATCAATCCACAAGCTATGAAACAAGCAAGTGGTGTTTGGAGCAATTTCTATTCACGCATAAATGAGATATTCATAGGAGATTTCTACAAGACGGCAGGAAAGAGACAGATGAGCATAAGGGATTACATAGAAAATCCACAGGGTAGGAAATTGTTCATAGAGTATAATGTGGAAACGGGAGAAGCCGTTGCACCGATATTTAGATTGCTGGTGGATAGAGCCATAAAGTATTCCTTTGCCAGAGAGAACCAATACAACAAAATGGGAGAACCAAGGAAAAAGTATTTCGTGATAGATGAGTTCCAATTAATTCCAAAGTTGAAAAGGTATCAAGAATTGGTGAATTTTGGACGCTCTTACTACATCACATCCATTATAGGAATACAGAGCATAGCACAGGTTATAGAGAAATACGGGAAAGATTCCGCAAATGCGGTAGTTGCTGGCCATGCCTATTTATTTGCCCTCCGTGCCTACGATAGTGCCTCATCAAATTTGATACGCTCAAGGATTGGAAAGAAACAGGTATGGCAGAAAGAACCCGTGCATGTTCAAAGTAAAGGCAAGGGAGTTTATATCGCAGATAAATACACGGCAACGGAGTATTTCCCCGTGAGCGAGGAGCATTTACGCACAATGCCCGTTGGACAATGTATAATCGTTACCCCAGATGGATTTAGAGAAGTAAATCTCTACACTTTCCAAGAAGGTAAGAGGATAATTGCAGAATTGTTGAGAAGATACAAGTCATATATATAGGCCCAATGTTGAGACCAATAGCTTTAAATAAAACCATTTATTAACATATATGTAAATTTAATGGGATGATGAAATGGAAATCGGAGGGTAAAATATGAGTTCAATTGACATCCTTGCCTATATGCGTAATAATCCAAGACCGGTCTTCACTCTGAACGAGTTAGCGGATGCTCTCAAAATGGATAAAACGGCTCTCGCCGTGGCCCTAAACCGTCTCGTGAAAAAGGGCCTCGTGGATAAGGGATTCCGTGGCCAATATCTTAATCCCTTCACCAACTACAGCTATTTACAGCTCGCCTTGGACTATAAGAAACCTGCCTATGTCTCTATGGAATACGCTCTATCGGGTGATATTTACAAACAGAATATCTATGTTTATACAATCGTAACCACTCGTAAGGTTTCCACCTCTAAAATTGCGAAGAAAACGGGTTTTCGTTCCCCCAGTCCTATGAAGCTTGGCAAAGCACTAGTGGAGTACCACCAGATTTCCCCAAGGTTGTTCTTTGGATACAAAGAGTTTCCTTCGGGAGTTACTATCGCGGAACCTGAGAAAGCAGTACTGGACATGATTTATTTCCGCTATTTCAAAGGCAAATATTCTTTGAATAGTTTACTCTCCGATCTGGACGATATGTTTTTGGAGGAACTGAATAAGAAAAAATTGTTTCGCTATGCGGAGCGGTTTGGCCCAATAATGCTTGAATTTGTGAAAAGGTTAGATAAAGATGGCTGGTGGGAGCACTCTCCAGAAAGATGACAGTAAAGTCATAACCCTTCTAAAATAAGATTTTTATAGTAACTATTCAAGTCCACTTTGTATCCCTCCAGTATCTATCAGGTACATTTATCCTAAGACCCCACTTGTAGTTAAACTTTCCAGCATTAGGACCATTTGGATCTAAAAGAGAATAACTTCTCCTATCTTTCCTTGAAAGCATGTTGAAAAGTACATCCTCTATACCCCAGCCAAATAGTTCGCTCACAAGTCCCA
>WAPW01000003.1 GCA_015520565.1 Candidatus Aciduliprofundum sp.
GGTTTTACAAATTAATTATGTCATAAAAATAAAAAAGGATTTTGCTTAAATGAAAATCTTTATATATGTTTAAGTACATATCTTCCTTACCAAGTGGGCAAAGGGTGAATATATGAATGGTACCAGACTGACAATTAGGCTGTCAGACGTGGAGCTTGATGAAATTGATGACTTTCTAGCCAGACATCCAGAGTACAGGAATCGCTCAGAGTTCATAAGAAACGCCTTGATGTCATACATAAAAATGGCTGATAGGGGATTGTTGAAAGACACAGGGCTAAAAGTTGAGATGGAAGACAGAATTCTCAGTGTGCTAGAAGAATATGTAGATTACAAATATTTCAAGGATATGGGGGATTTGATTACCTATGTACTTAGAATCTTAGTATCTAATGGAGAACTTGCCAGAATATTAAAATCTTATACGCAGGGGCTATCGTCTTTAAGATTAAATGAGGATGAGAAGGAGATAAACCCTTTGCCTCATAAATGAGAATGCCAGAAGGTGATGGGATGCGAGATCTTGATGAAGTGAGAAAGAATATAGAAGATATGCTAATGGAAGAGTTTAGTGTAAGGCCTGATGTACGGCTATTTACTTTCGGTGGAGGTGCTGGGAGAATAGCATCTTTCATAGCAAATAAGAAAATTGAAGGAGTCAGGGTCATAGCTATAAACACAGATGAGAAGGGATTGGAAAGCATAGAGGCAGATAAAAAAATGCACATGGGCAAGGATGTTCTTGGAGAGCATAAGGATACAAATGGAGAGGTAAAAGTTGCAGAGTACATAATAAGCAGAAACAAGGCATGGATACTTGAAGAGGCAAACAATGCGGATGTAATTGTACTTCTTGCTGCTTTGGGTGGGGGCACAGGCACAGGTGGGATTTTAGAAACGGCAAAGATGCTCAAAGAGAGGGTTGATAAACCAGTTGTATCAATAATGATACTTCCATTCAGCATTGAAGGAAAGAGAAGGGAGATTGCAATAGAAACGGTGAATAAAGTGAAAGAGCTTGTTACAAAATCAATAGTGCTTGATAGCGACATACTTCTTCAAAAACCAAGTGTGAAAGTTTCTGATGCATATAAAATAATGTACGATGAAATTTCTAATTTTGTTGAGAGAATAACCAATGTGACAAAAAGAGAGATAGAGAAAAAATTCAGAGAAATGTATCTGAGCGAAGTGGATGCAATAGTGGAAGAGGTCTACAACAACATGCTCATTGCTGCCTAATCATATTTTTATACTTTTTTGTTTTTGATAATTGCCTGACCTTTCAGCATATGTTTTATAGGCAGGTGAATTTAACTTAAAGAAGTTTATTTGCGAGAACTTATTTCCAACTTCCATAACAATCTCTTCTGTGGCAAATGCACCCATAGTCAATATCCCCTCAAATCCTGCATCCACAAGTCCAAAAGATGCTAAAACGCCTCTCCTAGCCCACCTGCTCTTTATCCATATTTGCGCTGCATAATTTTCATTCAATTCTATGTATTCTTCGCTACCAACCAAGAATCTTGTTAAGGAAGGAATCTTTATTTTTCCTTCTTTTATATGCAAATTCTCGCTAGGAATCATTATCTCTCCAATTGTAAGATCATAACCATTAGGAGTCAAATTCTCTTCCTTGAAACTCCTGATTCTAATTTCTCCTCTTTTCATCGCTTCAACTATGTCTCTATCAGAAAGCATAATGTTGAATAAGAAAGTTGCATAAAAAACATTTCTCTTTAAAGCTTTAATAGCTATCGCGGGTTCCCCTACATTCTGTCACCATAAATATTTCTTTGGGGGGTTGGGATAAAACACTTTCCTTTTCTAAGAACCTCTAGCGGGTTCTTATCAACTCCAGCAACCGTAAAAGGAGGGGTTTTAGAAAGCAGAAACCACCAGCGAGTTCCTTAGGAAGGGACACCTACGCAACACCCTGCAAAGCAGGGATGCTTCGCAAATCCATTGGATTTGCTCATTTTCCCTTTCTAAACCCTTCCCTTTTAAAAAATCTATTTTAGGGTGAAGCATTTTTTTTCTTCTTTCCGGGTAAAGCCGCTTTCTTTCTAAGAAAGGGGCTTAGTGCTCCGGCCGGGATTTGAACCCGGGTCGAGGGGTTGAGAGCCCCTAATGCTTGGCCGGGCTACACCACCGGAGCATACGAGGGTGGTTTGCCTGCTTTTAGGCGGGCTTAACCACCACATATTTGCCCGTTGCAAAGGCGTATAAGCGTAGGGAATATAAAATTTATGGCAAAGGTTAAAATCGTGTTTTATATCCACCATTATGGATGTATTCTTGGATATGACAGGAACCATAACTGATATGGAGAGCGAAAATAGGGCATTTTTAGAGATGTGTAGAGCCATAGGGAAAAGGTTCAAAATTAATATGAGTGCAGAAGAAATAATGAAGAATATAATTGAATTTCGGAAGCCATACATGGATAAAAGGCATGAGCATTATTATCCCATAAGAAATCTAATTGTAATGGCTGTGGAGAAGATAGAAGGTGTGAAATTAAGGGGAGGTGAGGTATTTTGGATAATGGACACCTATGCAAATTATCATGCTAAATATGTAAAATTAGCTTCCGGAGCTTTAGAAGCTTTGAAAGAGATAAGAAATATGGCAGAGCATATGGGATTGATAACAGATGCTGACACGCCATATACGAATAAAGTTTTGGAAGCTTTAGGAATAAAGCAATTTTTTGATTCAATTACAACTGCGGAAGATGCAGGAGTTGGCAAGCCAAATCCAGAAATTTTCAAAATGGCTTTAAGGTATTCTAAAAGTAATCCCAAGGTGTATATAGGGGATTCCGAGTTTAGGGATGTGAAAGGAGCCAAGAGCGTAGGGATGCTCACAATAAAAATAGGAAATAATAGCACGGAGGAAGATTATAAAGCACCGAATCTTTTAGAAGCTGTTAAAATATTAAAAACTCTCAC
>WAPW01000004.1 GCA_015520565.1 Candidatus Aciduliprofundum sp.
ATCCTTTGGCTGGTACCCATCGTTGTCAGGTATTCTAGCATCTATCCAGTTTAGGGCAATTCTCTCTACAGCTATATTGCTATAAGTTGGAGCAAGTCCCAAATTTATTACTATGCCTGGCTTTATAGAGTCCAGAGCTTTGTATAGATCTTTGCTTGCCCTCTTAACTGCCACTGGCAATATCTTTCCATAAATATTTCCAGATTTAAGAGAGTCTACAATGTCCATTGTTGGATTCTTATCATCTCCTCCAAAGGGCTCAAATCCAGTGAGCAATACTTTCATTTCCGGGCCTCCAGATAATTGTAAGCTAAAAGAGCATGCATAGCTGCACCCATCCACAAAACACTTTCATCCACATTGAACCTTGGATGATGATGTGGATAAATTATGCCCTTCTCTTCGTTTCTTATGCCCAAAAGCAAGAACAGCCCGGGAGCTTTCTTTGTGTAAAATGAAAAATCTTCAGAGCCCATTGTCCTCTCTGGCACTTCAATTTTGCCTAAATTCTTCAAAACACGCCTAGCAAAATCTGCAAGCTTTGCATCGTTTATGGTTGGGGGCACACTATCCATTGTAATCTCAAACTCTGCCTTGCATCTCATTGAGTTAGCATAGCCCTTGGTAATTTTCTTCATCCTATCCACAATGAAATTCCTAACATCTTCTCTAAATGTTCTTATAGTTCCCCAGAGCTCGGCATACTCGGGTATGACATTGAAAGCAGTGCCAGCTTCAACCTTTGTAACGCTTATAACTGCTGGCTCTAATGGATCTATTTCTCTACTTATTATCTTGCTATAAGCATTTCCAATATCAAAGGCCACTGCTATAGGATCTATGGCGTACTGTGGCACTGCTGCATGGCCTCCCATGCCTTCTATTTTAACTCTAAAGCTATCGGCGGATGCAAGCAAAGGCCCTTCCCTTATCCCAATAACCCCCGATGGCAGGTCTGCCCATACATGTATTCCAAACACGGCATCCACATCATCCAAGTACCCATCTTCCACTATGTACTTTGCACCCAAGCCACCTTCTTCTCCCGGCTGAAATATGAGCTTTACCCTGCCATTTATTGGCATATCTGCAATTATCTTTGCAGCGCCAAGAAGCATGGCGGTGTGGGCATCGTGGCCACAGGCATGCATCTTTCCCGGCACTTGAGATTTATAAGGTACATCGTTCTCTTCGTTTATTGGCAAAGCGTCCATGTCGGCTCTGAGAGCAACAGTTGCTCCATCGCCCAGTGTGGCAACAATCCCAGTTTTTTCAGTTCTATGAATCTCATATCCTAAATTTTCAAGCTCTTCTAAAACTATGGAAGAAGTTCTATGCTCTTCAAATTTGAGCTCTGGATGCATGTGAAAATCCCTTCTTTTCTCAATAATATACGAGGACAATTCTCTTGCTTTCTTTATTATATCTTCCTCCACACTCATTTTAGGGCCTCCCAACTCCAAAATAAATATATCCCAACTCTTTAGCTCTATCTTTATTTATTATCCCTCTACCATCCACAATAATTTTGTGCCTCATATTTAGATTCTCTATATCCAAATTCTTGAACTCTCTTGCATCGTTCATAATAACAATGATGTCCATATCCTCGTATCCTTCAAACCATCTAACTCCAAATCTCTCTGCATCTTTCTCGCTGCAAATGGGATCATATACATAGATATTATTACTCCATTCTTTTAGCATATTTAAATAAGGTATGCTCGGTGACTTGCGAAACTCGTAAACATCTCCACGGAAGGTCAAGCCTAAAACTAGGATGTTTGCATTCTTCGCAGATAATCCCGCTTCGTTAAGAGCTTTGATGGTAAGTTCGAGCATATGTCTGGGCATCTCATCGTTGATGGTTCTTGCTGTGCGTATGAGCCTTGTTGGCCTCTTTGCTAGATTCATAACGAACCAAGGATATACAGGGATGCAATGGCCTCCAACTCCCGCTCCCGGCTTGTGGATATGGCAATAGGGCTGAGAGTTCGCAGCATTGAAAATCTCCAAGGCATCTAAATTTTGCTCTTCGCAAAACAATGCAAGCTCATTCGCCAATGCTATATTCACATCTCTATACACGCCCTCAAATACCTTAACTGCCTCTGCAGCTTTTATTGAAGACATTGGAATAACTCCCTTGGCATTGACTATCTCGTATATGGCAGATACAGCTTTAAGAGTTCTATCATCATTAGCCCCCACGATTTTTGGATACTGTCCAGTTATGTCACGAATAGCCGTGCCTGTCATAGTGCGCTCTGGACAATGTGCAAGGCCAAATTCCCCGAGCTTCAATCCAGATTCTTCTAAAATTGGGATAAGCGACTCTGTTGTTCCCGGAGGCATTGTAGCTTCTGTGATAACTATATTTCCCCTTTCCAATCCTTTTGCAATCTTTTTTGTGGCATCATAAACGGGCCCAAGATTGACATTGCCGTGGTCATCAATAATAGTGGGAACGAGGATGATCATTATATCTGCCTCTTTAGAAGCTTCTATGCCGTCCGTAGTTGCTCTAAGCTTTCCTGCCTCTACATTCTTCCTCACCAATTCATCCAGTCCCGGCTCTTCTCTCACAGGATTCTTGCCAGAATTTATTGCAGCTACTCTATCTTCATCAATGTCCACGCCAATTACTTTAGCTCCTTTATCTGCAAAAACAGAGGCAAGGGGCAATCCCATCTTGCCCAAGCCAAACAGAGCAACCTTGAGCTCTCCATTCTTGAATCTTTCTTTTATCTCTTCCTTGCTAAGCTCTAGAAGATTCATATTGAAACACCTTACTTGGGAATTAATGCAAGGATATTAAATTTTAGTGCTTCTTAGTAGGATTATACAAAAATATAATTTCATAAAATCTGTATTTTATGAAACTATAGTTTCATAAATCTTATAAATTATGAAAGCATGACTTTCATAATGGTCATAAAACTTTCCTCTCTGACAAGGTACAATCCTTGGTGGAAATACGAAAATTGGGAGAGAGAAGATATAATTCTCAGAAATGTGGAAGAAATAATTCCCCGAGAAATAAAAAATGTGAATATTGGAAAAATAATGGTTATTCGTGGGATAAGAAGATCAGGTAAGAGTGTGTATCTGAGATTACTCGTAAAAGAGTTGCAAAATAATGTAAATAGAAGGAAAATACTCTACATTCCATGCGATAGATATTCCCTGAGAGAAATAAAGAATATGGTAAATGAGTTCAGGAGAAGGGAGGGAGAAATATATCTATTGCTTGATGAAATAACATACCTAAAGAATTGGAAAATTCTTTTAAAGGTGCTGGGGGAGGAGGGTGTTACAACCGTTGCGACAGGTTCAAATCCTGTAGAACTCAAAAAAGAGACAGAGACACTTCCTGGACGAGGGATTGAGGGAAATGAGTACTATTTCAATCCATTAAATTTCAGAGAATTTATAAAATATATGAATCCTGATATTCCAGAGGTTAAATTTCCCTATAATTCTCCAGATGTGAATCTTATCATCCCCTATTACGATGAGATAGAATCTCTCTTTTATAAATATATTCTAACTGGGGGATTCCCAGAGGCAGTTATAAGGATAAAGCATAACCACGGCTTGGATTATATTTATGAAGAAATTATGAGGGTTATTCTTGGAGAAATTGCAAAATCTGGAAAGGATGAAAATATTGCTCGTGAAATTTTAGAGTACCTTCTGAAAATCAAGGGAAATAGATTTGATTATCTTACCATCGCTCGTGAGATCGGAATATCTCATCCAACAGTGAGAGAATACATAAATTTATTTGAGAATGCAAGGATAGTATACCAGCTAGAATCTTGGAACTTGGATAAAAAAATATTCTCCCACAAGAAGCAAAAGAAGGTTGTATTTCAGAGTTCTCTGCTCCCCATATCTCTTGCCGTGTACATTCTTGGAGAATCTCCTGAGGATTTTGTAGATAAAAAATATGGAGTTTCTTGCAGAAAACACAGTTGCATCTCACATAATATGGAGCTTGGAAAAACCAGTGTTGAAAGAAAAGCATACATTTGCAGGTTTTTATTATGATGCAAATAAAGAGTGTGATTTGGTAATAAAGGATAAGAAATTCACAGGTATAGAGACCAAATATGGAAAAGTTATGAGAGAAAAATATCCATTTAGAACTATTTATCTATCAAAGGAAGAACTTGAAGATGAAGATATTCTACCATTATCTCTTTATCTTGCAGGAATTGCCAAATCTGAAAAGGTTATTTGATCTCAAAGAGAAGGTATTATGAGAAAAAAGTTTCAAACAGAGCAACTTTGAGCTCACCATTCTTGAATCTTTTTTTATCTCTTCCTTGCTAAGCTCTAGAAGATTCATATTGAAATTAATGCAAGGATATTAAATTTTAGTGCTCTTCACTTTCCTTTAAAAGATTATCCACAAGTTTGATGAAGGCATCTTTCATTTCCCTTATATCATTTTCAATCCTATTTAGGGCATTGCTGAACTCTCCGTACTTCTCATCAAGATATTCAAATTTACTTACCATTTCAGAATGAAATTCTTCCGTCTTATCTATGAGCTTATCCGTCTTACCTATATGTTCATCCAACTTGTTTCCAATTCCATCTATTTTTTCACCTACCCCATCAACTTTCTCTCCCAAATCTGCAAACCCCTTCTCCATCTTTTCTCCTAAATCCGCAAATCCCTTGTCCATCTTATCGCTCATAATGTCTATCTTTTCACCTACTCCATCAATTTTCTCGCCTAACTCACCAAATCCATTGTCCATTTTCTCTCCTAAATCTGAAAATCCCTTGTCCATCTTATCGCTCATAATGTCTATCTTTTCACCTACTCCATCAATTTTCTCACCTAACTCACCAAATCCATTGTCCATTTTCTCTCCTAAATCCGCAAATCCCTTGTCCATCTTTCCAGCGAGATACCTGCCCATCCAGCCGAAAGCGATTATTCCTATCTCGCTTCTCTCTATCATCTCTCTTTCCGCTATGCTCATCTCATACCCGTAATCTATATTGAATAGGGGCAATTCTTCTTCACCCCCATAATCTTCCACTTTAATTTCTCGCACAGAGGGCTCAAAGGGTAATTCGCCCTTCACATTTATTCTTTTTATAAACTCATTCAAAATTTTCTCATTCTTCACATCCACTATTATCTCAACATCCCCATTATCTAAATTTTTAACTTTTCCACGCAATCCGTACTGCCTCGCTAACATTTTTACAAATGTTCTATACCCAACACCTTGAACAAATCCCCGAACAAATATCCTTTTTCGCATTAACCATTCAATCCTATCCTGTTATTTAAACTTTGCTTCTAAAAACTCTCACCTTAGTGCTAAATGTTATAACTTTGGCTCTTAAAGAAGTATGATAAAATGCGAGAAAACCTTAAAAATAGAAGGAGTTGATGTGTAAATATGGCAATAAGCACAGAAGAAGGAAAGAAGATTATTGGGACGAAAGATGGGACAGAGATTTTTAGGGAGATGATGATGAAATACAGTATATTTGACATAGAAATAGCGAGAATGATCCTCAATCAAAATATAAAGGGAAAGTTAAGTGATACTGTTATAGAGATGAGGGAGGAAGAATGATTTATATAGATACAAGTGCATTTGTGAAAAGATAGAAGATTTATTTAAAGAGGCAAGGCAGGGAAAGATAACAATCTATATTTCTTACTGGGTAATAAGCGAGACTATAAATGCATTGGATAAACATTAGAGAAGG
Organism: Candidatus Aciduliprofundum sp.; assembly: GCA_015520565.1. GTDB lineage: Archaea > Thermoplasmatota > Thermoplasmata > Thermoplasmatales > Aciduliprofundaceae > Aciduliprofundum. Next base: position 5,746 of record WAPW01000004.1, read on the forward strand.
GGTGAGTTCACACCAGAGAATTTAAAAAAGGTCCTTGGGCGCATTGTTTTATGATGTTTATAATGGTGTGAAAAATAGGTATTTGGTAGTGGCTGAAATTACACCTGAATTTTAACAGCATCATGGGAATACATTGTTGGAGAACATCTATCGGCAGGAGATGCCATACATCTTGTAACAGCCCTATACTATGGATGCACAGAATTTGTTGCAGCTGATAAGAGATTATTAAAAGTAGCGGAAAAGAAGGGTTTAAAAACAGTGAACCCTGAAGAGTGATTTCTACCTTTAAAAGTTCTCGCTTATAACCTCTATATTTAATCTCTCCTCTTTATTTTTATTTTAGGAATTTGACCCCCTGTTTTTAGTAATTTTTTAATTCAATTATACAAAAATGTAAAATGCATACCAAGAAAAGAAAGCTACAATACATAAAATTGATTCTATACCCAGCATAGCTAGCGTGATCTTTTTCTCATTCATATTTCCCCAAGAGATGAGCCAGTGAATTATGGATTTTATATCTCCATACTTGTTATGTATAACACCTTTTTCGTCTACCTCTCCAAATACATCATAGTTATATTTCCTAGTATACTTGAGCTGAAGATATACTTCTATTAAGTGCGGCAGAAATATTATGGGAAGCACTATCTCAAAATGTCCAATCAGAGGTATTAATCCTAAAATTGCGCCTAAAGCAAAACTACCCACATTTCCCAACAGAATCTTTGAAGGATACCAATTAAAAATAAGCATAGCTAAAAGTGAGAAAAATAATATTCCCGATAGAAATATTATAAATTCATTTTTTTCCACAAATCCTATAAAAAGATAGAGCAAAGCCATCAGGGTATAAATTCCAGTTTCCATACCATCATATCCAGCAATAACATTACCCCCATTAGCAAAGCCAGCAATTACTATTGGTATTATAAAAATCCAGTAAAATAAAGAGAAATTAATACCCAATATTGTGGGAGCCCATAAATTTGTTCCTGCATAAAAATAAGTGATCAAAATAGGAATAGAAGCTATTAACAATATTGGCACTTTTTTCCATTTTCTTATGCCCTTTAAATCATCATACAATCCTATTATCAGCGCAACTAAAAGCATACCTACAATACCAAAAATGCTAACTCCATAACTAAATCCAAATGTTATATAGAGTATAGATATAATAATTATAACTGCTAATCCTCCTCCAACAGGAACTTTTCTAGGTATGGGCTTGTTAGGATCGATAACCCATTTACCAATTCCGCCCTTTTTCCATAAAGCAAAAACAAAAATGGCTGTGAGAATAAATGATAATAAAAAGTATTCCCACATATTTTCTCACTCTACCAAGCTTTTAATCTCCTCATCAGTACGGTATCTAAGTATTTTTGCAGGGTTTCCAACAACAATTGCCTTTGGTGGCACATCTTTGGTTACCACTGCTCCTGCCCCTACTAATGCATATTCTCCAATTGTAACTCCTGGAAGTATAACTGCTCCTGCTCCAATGGATGCTCCTTTTTTCACAGTAGTTTTTAGAAGTTTCCATTCACCCCTAACTCTAGGATTTACATCATTTGTAAATGTTACATTTGGGCCTATAAACACATCATCCTCTATTGTAACTCCCTCGCAAATAAAAGTGAATGGTCGTATCTTCACATTTTTTCCTATCTTTACCCCTCCTTCAATATAAACAAAAGCATCTATCTTAGTATTATCTCCAATCTCACATTCGTATAAATTCACCTGATCGTATATCTTTGCGTTCTTTCCTATCTTAGCCTTTTTTATCACAGCATATTCTGGCATTTTCACCACTCCAAATTAATAACTTTATTGCTCTTTATAGATTTTACACAAGCTTCTAGAACTCTCACATTTTCCGCAGCATTAAAACCATCATTCACTGGAGTAATCTTATTCTTTATGGCTTTTATAAAATGACTAATCTCATCCTTTATGGTGTTATTTGGCAAAATATCTAATTTTTCCCATTTTTCATCTTTTAAATCATACAAATACAGCTCCTGCTTTACAGCTTCTAAGCGAACAAATTTCTTAGATGCTATGATCTCCACCCTTCTTACCCTATCTGGATAGATCCAGCTAACTTCTATATTGGCAATAAAATCATTTTCAAACTCTGCATTTATATATGCAACTTCCTCATATTCATCACGCCTGTAAGTTTTTCCTATGGCAAATATTTTAATTGGCCAATCATCTATAACAAAATTTAAAATGTCAAATGGATGAGGTGCTAAATCATATACCACATCCCTTCCTTGAGGAGAATCCATAAGAGCACCCCACTGCAATTTTGCATAGTATAATTCACCAAGCTCTCCCTTCTCGTATAATTCTTTTAATCTTCTAACAGCATTATTGAACCTAAAAATATGTCCAACCGCAAAAACTATGTTTTTATTGTATGCCTTATATGCAAGCTTCCTAGCCTCAGTATATTTTAAAGTCATAGGTTTCTCAACGAGCACATTTACTCCAGATTTTATAAAATCATTAACTATTTCAAAATGTGTAGCGTTAGGAGTGCAAATATGCACACCATCTAAATTATTCATTATTTCTTTATAATATTTTGAAAATTCACATTCTGGACATTCTTTTTTCATTTCATTTATATTCTCGTCTAGAACATCACAAAGTACAAGCTCATCAATTATCCCTTCTTTCATCAAATCTCTATATTCCCTCGCCACTTTTTTGCCCCAATAGCCTAAGCCTACAACACCAATACGCATAGAGCTCACCTACCATAATATTCTTTTATCTTCTCTGAAACATACTTAACTTCATCATCTTTTAGTCCAGGATACATTGGCAAGCTTAGAACATTTCTAGCCGCTTCTTCGCTATTTGGAAATTCTCCTCCTCTAAACCCAAACAGCTCTTGATACACAGGCTGTTGATTATTTGCCATAGGGTAATGTATGCCCACTTCAATATCATTATCATTCAAGTATTTCTTAAGCTTATCCCTCTCTCCATTCTTTGTGCGTATAACAAAGAGATGATAAACAGATTTTCCATAGGTATCTTTAGGAGGTAGAGCTATCTCTTCTACATCTCCAAGCAATCTGCGATATAGATCTGCAATCTCTCTTCTTCTCTCATTCCATCTATCTAACCTTCTTAATTGCACCCTTCCAATAGCAGCATTAGCAGTGTTTAATCTAGCTGTATAGCCCACATAGATGTGCGTGTATTTATCTTTCCTCCCACAATCTCTCAAGCTTCTTATCTTCTCTGCAGCTTCATCATCATTTGTAGTAACCATCCCTCCATCTCCACCAACAGTCATATTCTTAGCAGAATAGAAAGAAAATGCTCCAAAATCACCAATAGATCCTAGCTTCTTGCCCTTCCACTCTGCCCCGTGTGCTTGGGCACAATCTTCAACAAGAACAAGGTTATATTTCTCTTTTAACTCCATAAATGCATCCATATCTGCAGGATGTCCATAGAGATGCACAGGCATTATTCCTCCCACTTTCTCTTTTCTTAAGATTTTCTCACTTTCTTTAGGATCTAGGATATAATCTTCTAATTTTATATCTGCAAAGATAGGCATCATATTAGCATGAATAATTGAGTTTGAAGTTGCAATGAAGGTGAATGGAGTTGTTAGAACCTTACTACCATTTTTAAGTTTTGAACCTAATAATGCTAAGGATAAGGCCATAGTACCAGAGTTTGTGGATATTGCATGCTTGACTCCAACATACCTTGCAAATTCTTCCTCAAATTTAAAAACACTTTCTCCCATCACCATTTTCTCGTTTTGCCATGCTTGTATTGCTGCTTCAATCATCTCCTTATCCAGCTCTGGCCACATAAGATGTATCCTAGTCATAAATTTCACCTTTGTAGAATATACTCTCTAATTAAATAAATTTTTATCCGAAGTTATCCCAATAGATTATATCATTTCACCAAAAATGTTATCTATTACCCTTTGATTTTCTCTTTAATGCGTGATAATCTTACCATCTGGATAGATATCAAAAATTCCCACGAGCCGCTTTTATTTAAGTCATTGATGAGAGATCTTCCCTATAATTTTTACATAACTGCAAGAGATTATGCGGAAGTTACAGGTTTATTGGACAAGTATGAAATGCAATACAAAAAAGTGGGAAAATATCACGCTAAAAGCAAGGCAACTAAGGCATTATATCTCGGTATTCGCAGCTTACATCTTGCACTTATAGTCCCAAAATTTGATTTTTTTCTCTCTCATGGCTCAATTTATGGAATTATGGCAAGCAAGATAAGGGAAAGAAAATCTATAACTATAACAGATAACGATTTTTACAATTCTACAAACAAAATCATTTACAAATATAGCAATTTTATGATCGTTCCCAAGTATTTGCAATATAATAAATTTAAAACTCAAAAAGTGCTAACTTTTGATGGATTTAAAGAGGATATTTACATAGCAGATTTTGAGCCAGAAAAATGTAAGAAGGAAATACCTTTTGATGAATACATAATCATAAGACCTGAAGCTTATAAGGCATATTATCTAGAAGGCCCAGTAAAGACTCTTGTACCCGACTTAGTAAAATTATTCTCTCAGCAAGGTTTTAACACTGTCATATTACCACGATATCCAGAGGATAGAGAGAAGTATTCTAAATATGAAAATGTGTTCGTTCCCGAAAAACCAATTAATGGACTATGCGGTGCTTGGTATGCAAGGGCAGTGCTCACAGGCTCTGGTACACTGGGAAGGGAGGCAGCATTTATGGGCGTACCCGCAGTATCTTTCTTCCCTGGAAAAGAGTTACTATCTGTAGATGCCGAACTTATAAAAAGGGGCTGGTTATTTCACTCCAGAGATGCAGATGAAATTGTAGAGTATGTGCTCAATGCCAAGCGCAGAGATCAATCTTTAGAGCGCTCAAAAAAAGTGAAAAAAGAGATAATAAAAATACTAAAGGATATAATAGGTGATTAATATGAAAGTTGGAGTAATAGGATTGGGCTATATAGGATTGCCAACAGCATTGCTTCTTGCGAATGCAGGGCATGAGGTTGTGGGAATTGACATAGATGCAAAAAAAGTTGAAAAATTGAGAAATGGTATTTTGCCGTTTCAAGAGAGAGGGTTAGAAGAGCTGTTTGAAAAAGCAAAAAAGAATTTCAAAGCTACCACCGATTATTCTTCCTTAAGAAATGTTAATGCGATCATAGTCAGCGTGCCTACCCCTATGAAAGATAGAAAGATGATGGGAGATTATGTATTTAATGCCATGGAAATGGTTGGAAAAAATCTAAAAAAAGGGCAGCTTGTAATTTTAGAATCTACAGTTACTCCCGGAACAACTGCAGGGAAGGTTAGGGAGATTTTAGAGAGAGAATCTGGGCTAAAAGCTGGAGAGGACTTCTTACTTGCATACTGTCCAGAGAGAGCGATACCGGGGAATACAATTTATGAAATGGTGCATAATGACCGCATAATTGGGGGAATAGATGAAGAGAGCGCAAAAAGAGCCAAAGAGCTGTATTCAACTTTCGTTAAAGGAAATATATACACAACATCCTCCACAGTTGCAGAGATGGTTAAAGTGGTGGAGAATACATACAGAGATGTAAACATAGCATTAGCAAATGAGTTGGCAAAGATTGCCGAAAAGATTGGTGTGAATGTTTACGAAGTTATAGAGCTTGCAAACAAGCATCCTAGGGTAAATGTGCATCAGCCGGGAATCGGTGTTGGAGGACATTGCCTGCCCATAGATCCATGGTTCTTGGTTGAAGTTTATCCAGAGGCAAAATTAATACCTACGGCAAGAGAGATAAACGATGAAATGGTTAATGATGTGGTGAAAATAATTGAAAAAACAGGGATAAAAAGGGTAACGATATTTGGCGAGGCATACAAGCCAGATGTAGATGATACGAGAGAGAGCCCAACTCATAAATTGAGAGATTTGCTTGAAAGAAGAGGAATTGAAGTTAGAATTTACGATCCAATTGTGCATCCGAACATATCTTTGGATAAGGCAATAAAAAATTCGCAGTGCATCGTAATATCTACAGCTCATAGCATATTCAAAGATTTGAATTGGGAGAAGATAATAAGCTCTTTGGAGGAGCCAAAATTAATTGTTGATGGCAGGCATTTCTTTGAAAAACCTCCCTCTGGAGCTCTGTTCTATGGTATTGGCAGGGGTGATGTAAATTGAAGATTATGAGTGTAGTATCCACTAGACCCGAGATAATTAAGATGGCTCCAGTGATGAGGGAGATAGAGAAAAGAGGAATAGAGCATGTGTTTGTTGCCACAGGTCAGCACTACGATTTTTTACTCTTTGAAAAGATTATTAATGATTTAGAATTGAAACCTCCAGATTACAATCTTGAGATTGGCTCTGGCACTCCGGGATTGCATATCGGGCTTGGAATGCTCATGCTTGAAAGGGTCATGGAGAAAGAGAAGCCAGATATCGTTCTTGCTCAGGGAGATACGGATTCTGTGCTTGCTGCAGCTTTGGCAGCACACAAAAATCATTATGTGTTTGGACATGTAGAAGCTGGGCTGAGAAACTATGATTTCTGGATGCCTGAAGAGAGCAACAGAAGGCTTACAGATCATATTTCTAACTATCTCTTCGCACCCACAGAATTATCAAAGGAGAATTTGCTCAAAGAAAACATACCTGAAGAGAGAATATTTGTGACGGGCAACACCGTTGTAGATGCAGTGCTCCAGAATTTGCCAATAGCTGAGAGAAAAACAAAGATAATGGATAAAATTCCGTTCAATGCAAAAGATTACATATTAATTACCTATCATCGTGCCGAAAATACCACAAAGGATAGATTAGAAAAATTCATAGAGATATTAAAGAGATTATCTAACGAAGGACATAAAATGATCTATCCCATGCATCCCAGAACTAAGAATCTTCTGAGAATTTATGGATTATCTGATAATATGGAAGAGATTGAAAATTTATTCTTAACTGAGCCATTGGGGCATCTGGACTTCTTGGTTTTGATGAAAAACGCAAAGGTTATTCTCACTGATTCTGGAGGTCTACAAGAAGAGGGAACTGTGCTAAAAGTGCCTGTTCTTGTTATGAGAGAGAGTACAGAGAGGCCTGAGGCATTGGGGAAGGGATGCGAACTTGTAGATATGAATATTGAGAGAATCTTGAATCTTGTGAATAACCTGCCACATGTTGCTGCAAAATCACCCTTTGGTGATGGAAAAGCTGCTGAAAGAATTGTTGACATCATAAAAATTCGCTAATATAACCTAATAGGAACTTATTCACTATGATAAAGAACCCGAGGAACAACTCTCCTCAGGCTCCCGCTTGTTCATTCACTCCCTCTTGATCACCACCTCCATTTGTATTGCTTACCACATTCTTCAGCAATGTTGCGAAATCCTCTCCTGTGTGCTTCTCCTTGCTCGCACTTACCACGCCCATAACTCCATCCATTAAATCAAGAATGAAGTTCATAGCCATCCTTGTTCTCTCTTTCTTTATTTTCTGCTCCTCCACTTCTTGGCGTATCTCTTGCTCTCTCTTCTTCACTTCTTCATCTACCATCCTCTGCACTTCCTCCAAGGTTGGTGGCCCTTTTATTCTGTATCCCTCTCTGCGTAACTGTTCTATTATTTCCTCCTCATCCATCGTATTCCTATCCTCTACCATACCAAGCTCTTTGAGTAATTCCTTCCATTCCTGCAATTTCTGGAAATCCTTCGTAATCCTTGTTGTTATGTCCTCTTTCTCTCTTGGTGTAGAATTTCTCTGTGGAATCCGCTGCATTAGGTCCTTTATTTCTTCTTTAAAGCTCTTGAACTGCTCTTTCAATTCCTCTACCTCTTTATCCCTATGCTGTATCTCAGCTTCCAGTGCCTTTATTCTCATATCCTCAATCTTATTAGCCAGCCTCTCCATTAATTTAGACATCTCTCTTTCCTCCTCACCCCTACCGAGTACCATTTCCATCATCTTCAGCTGAACAATTGTATTATTCATCTCGCTAAAGAAATCATCTTTCTTCCCCTGCAATTGTACTTGCACCCATGGTAATAAAGCACTTCTTGCCTCCAATTGTGCATTTCTAACTATTTCCCTTGAATACGCTATCTTTCCCGATTCCCCCTGAGCTCTATCTTCCTCATCGTTGAATGCACTATTTACTATTGCCATAGCCTCATCCTCGTTATATCCCTCTTTAATGAGCTGCTTTAAAGCAGATATCTTGGCAGATTCTTTCATTCTCACTCATCCTCCTGCTCATCCTTTGGGTATTCAACCATAATAGGTATCCCATCCATCCTTTGCAAAGCTAGCCATGTAAAGAATCTCTGCAATTGTTCCTTGCTAAGCATACTCATAACTGCACGTAGCTGTGTTAACGCCTCTTGTAAATACCCCTTGTACTTGAGTAGCTCTACTCTTAACTTTTCCCTATCAGCTATGCAATATCCATACTTTTGCTTTAGCTCCATATACTTCTCTGCATCTTCCTTAGCATCGTACAATGCAACCATCCACTTATCTGCAAATTCCAAGAATGCATCAGGATCATCCTTGTACTTTTTGATCTCCTTGTACCACTGCTCAGCTGGTATGTGTGCTACCTGCAAAATCATGAATAGCGTTGTAATGCCCAGCTGCTCAATTATCCCCGTGAACCACTGTTGATTCTTCGCAAGCAATAGCATCTGTGCTGCAAAGCTCCTATCGTACTGCTTTATGGCTTCACTTATCCTCACCTTGTTACCCTGCTTCTCTTTGGTGTCCCTACTTCTCTGCTCATTCTCTGTTTCCTGCTCTCCTCTCAATTTTAGATATGCCTTGCCGAATGTCTGCTTCATCTTTGCAACCATCTCACTTCTAAGCATTTTGAACCTCTTTTCATCTATGTCTACCTTTCTGTCTTCCTGCATAATGCCATCTGGAGTGGTAAAATAGAAGTATGCTGTGCCATCGCTCCATACTGGAGAACGCCTGAACAACATCTTCTCTGAGAGATTAAGCAATTCCTGTATCTGCTCGTTATCTTTAGAGAGTTTTATTTCGCTTATATGTGCATTCTCTGAACTCTGTTCCTCTGTATGGCTGTTACGTATATTTTGTTCATTATATATATTCATATCATCACCCTCATAAATTTATATGATATACTCCTTTATATGTTTTTCTCTTTTGCACTTTTTTGTACTTTTTGCACTTTTTGCAAAAAATCAAAATGCAAATAGTTTAGCACTGGATTTGTAATTATTTTTGCAAAAACTTTTGCACTTTTTGCACCATTTTTGCAACTTTTTTCACTTTTGTAAAAATTGAATATGCAACCTACGCAAAACTACTTCTCCACGCAACTCATCTTAATTTTTGCACCTTTTGCAATTTTTTGCACCGCATTTTTGTTGCAAAAATAAGGGTTATGTGCTATCATATCGGGGCAATATGAGGGGTATATGGACATCTATCCTGAGGGGGTTATAAAGGCTCAAATGGGTGGATTTTAGGGCTATATGGAGGGTTAAAATGGGTAAAATGGCATGAATTTTCAGGAGCGAGGGGAGAAGGGAGCAGTCATGTATGTGAGGTCAAGGGTACTCATCAAGTCCCATCAAGTTGCGTGAATTTTTCATGCTTTTTCATGAGAAGCTATTACAAAAAGTGCAAATTATTCATAATCTGTAGTTGTGTGGGAATGCAATAAAAAATTTCAAAATATTTATCTATATGATATTACATATAGCTTTTTGTGTCCCGTAATGCTAAGCGCTTTACTCTCAACGATAATCCAGCATCTATTCCCTGTGTCCCATCATTTATTCTGACTTCAGGTAATGGAACTACCAAAAAATTGCCCAAAACCATAAGAATAAGCCAGAATATTTTACGGAGAGGCTATAAGAAAGAGAGCATAAATATCATTAAAAATTTTGAAACAAGTGGAGAGTCATATCTCAAATATTCGATGAGGGAGAAGTATGTAGGTAAATGGAGGTAAGATAAAGTTGTGTGGCATAGCAGGATTTACATGGGTTGACGAAGCTCTTATAAGAAAAATGCTGGATACTCTTAAACATAGGGGCCCAGATGATGAAGGAGTATATACCAACGGAAAAATTACTCTAGGCCACCGAAGGTTATCTATATTGGATCTCACTCCAAAAGGCCATCAACCAATGATTCGGGATAATGGTAATCTGGTGATTGTGCATAACGGAGAGATTTATAATTATAAAGAGCTGAGAAAAGAGCTAGAAGATAAGGGATACGCATTCCAATCCAATACAGATACCGAAGTGATTATTTATTCCTATAAAGAGTGGGGGTATAATTGTGTAAAAAAATTCAATGGTATGTGGGCCTTTGTTATTTATGACAAAAACAAAAGCATACTCTTTTTAAGTAGAGATAGGTTTGGTATAAAGCCCTTATATTATTTTATTAAAGAGAATGGAAACTTAGTTTTTGCATCAGAGATTAAAGCAATATTACATCATAAGAAAAAATGGGAACCGAATGATCTTGCCATATTTGATTATTTAATGTACAACCTCACAGACCATGAGGATTTTACATTCTTTAAAGATATATACAAACTTCCCAAGGCTCATTATGGCGTGTATTCCTTGGACAAAAAAGAATTGAAAATAAAAAGATACTGGACTTTGAATGTTCAAAGATCGGAAGATTACAATGAAAAAGAAATTAAGAAAAATTTGGAAAAGTTGTTTATGGATAGTGTAAAATTGAGGTTGAGGAGTGATGTACCTGTCGGCTCTTGTTTGTCTGGGGGTGTGGATTCATCCTCAATTGTGGCAGTAATGAGTAAGTTAATAGATGATACTAGTAAAATAAATACCTTCTCGGCAGTATATCCCGGATTTGAAAAAAACGAGGAAAAATATGTGAATCTCTTAACTAACTTTTTAAAGGTTAAAAATTCAAAAATTAGCCCTGATGAAAAAACACTTCTTGAGGATTTAAATGATTTTATTTATCATTTAGAAGAGCCCACAAGGTCCACATCCCAATATTCCCAGTACTCTGTTATGAAATTAGCTGCAAGATATAATTACAAAGTACTACTAGATGGGCAAGGTTCCGATGAAATTTTTGCAGGATATCCCTATTTTTGGGGATACTATATTTATGAGCTATTCAAAAAAGGTAAGTGGTTAACTGCTTTGAGAATAATAAAAAACTGCAGGAAAAAAATACCTAATAAAGGATGGCTAAATTCATTTTATTTCTTGTTTTTGCCTAAAAAATTGAAAATAAGAGCGCTGAAGAAGAGAACCCCATTTTTAAATGAAGAGTTTGTTAATTCTTATTTAGAGAAATCCACAGTTTTAGAGAAGATACTTAACATAAAAACATTAAAGGATGCAATTGCAGTTCACATAAACTATAAACTTGAGGAGCTTTTGAAGTGGGAGGATAGGAATAGCATGGCATTTTCCATTGAGACAAGGGTTCCCTTTCTAGATTATAAATTCGTAGAGTATGCCGTAAGTATTCCATCGGAGTACATACTAAACAATTGTTATTCAAAGTATATATTAAGAAAAACTATGGATAAATATGTACCGAAGGAGGTGATTTATAGAAGAGATAAGGTAGGATTTGAGACACCTGAAGCACAATGGCTTAAAACACCAGAAGTTATTTCATTTATTGAAAAAATCCTTAATTCTCAAGATTTTTCAAAAAGAAAATATTGGAATAGTAAAGTAATTAAGAAGCTATGGAAAGACCATATCTCAGGAAAGAAGAATTATAGCATGCAAATATGGAAAATAATATTTATAGAACTGTGGCTTAAACGGTTTTTTGGAGAATTTGGGGGGATAGAAAGTGAGATATAATATCTTTGTGGCGGGTCCGGAAAGATATTTAATAGGGGGAGTTGCCAACTTTATAGATATTCTTCTGAATCATAAAGAGGAGTTGTGTGGGGATTGGTGTGAACTCATCTATATTAAACACGGAAAAACAACAAATCCAAAGATGAATAAATTTATATTTTTACTTTATATAAAGCAATATTTTAATTTGATATTTAATATTATTAAGTTTAAACCAGATTTGATTCACCTAAATCCATCAATTGAGTTCGTATCTATGATTCGAGATAGTATATATCTTAGAACCGCAAAATGGTTTGGCATCAAGGTGTTATTTTTTATTAGAGGGTGGGATGATGAATACTTTAACCATAATATAAAAAAAGGTCCACTTAGTAAATATTACCTTAAAAGTCTTAAAATGGCAGATAGAATTATCGTTTTATCAAAAGATTTTAAAGATAAATTGATAAACCTTGGAATAGATAAGAACAAGATAGATATCCTAAGTACTATGGTTGAGACAAATAAATTTTACACCAAAAAAGATTTTTCTCCTCCATACAATCTTCTCTTTCTTGCAAGATTTGACAAAAAGAAAGGATTATATGAAACTGTAGAAGCAATGAAATATATCCTTAAGGTCTATCCAGATACTAAATTATATCTTGTAGGTGATGGCCCTGAGTTTGTAAATATAAAAAACTATGTTATGGAAAATGGTTTGAATAATTCAATTATTCTTACTGGTTATTTGAAAGGTGAAGAAAAATACAAAATTTATAAAAAAGCACATGTTTTTATATTTCCCTCATACACTGAGGGGTTCCCCAACGTAATATTAGAAGCCATGGCTGCAGGATTGCCCATCGTTACTACTCCTGTAGGGGGACTTAAATATGCATTCAGCGAAGGAATTAATGGGTGTCTTATAAAATCTATGCCACCAGATCCAAAAGAGATTGCTGATAAAGTAATTTATCTATTATCTCATCCACAAATAATGGATAAAATTTCTGAAAACAACAAAAGAGAGGCAAAAACAAAATATGACATCTCAGTTGTTTTAGAAAAAATTAAAAGAATATACCTAGATATGTTACTCAATGAAAACAATAAATAGGTGGTTGTAATTAACAAAAACTAATAAAGGGATGGATACTATGAAGTATACCTCCTTACTAATAACAGGTGCTGCAGGATTTATTGGATTTCATCTATGTAAATATATCCTTGATAAATTTGAAGATATACGTATCTTTGGGATAGACAATTTAAATGATTATTACAGCCCTAAACTTAAAGATAGAAGACTGGATATTTTGAAAAATCACAATAATTTCACTTTTAAAAAACTGGATTTTTCAAATTGGGAAGAAACATATAACGAGTTTAAGGAGATAGAGATAGATGCAATTATACATCTAGGTGCTCAAGCAGGAGTTAGATATTCTATAGAAAATCCATGGGTGTATATAAAATCAAATGATCTGGGAACACTTAATGTATTTGAGCTCGCTAGGAAAAAGGACGTTCAAAAAATAGTTTATGCTTCTTCCTCATCAGTATATGGAGGAAAGACAGAATATCCCTACAAAGAAGATATGTGTATAGATTCGCCAATCTCTTTATATGCTGCTACAAAGATATCAAACGAGCTTTTAGCAAGCGTGTATTCACATCTGTACGGTATTAACGCCATTGGTCTAAGATTTTTTACGGTGTACGGTGAATTTGGACGGCCAGACATGGCGTTCTGGAAATTTGCCAAGAACATACTCTCGGAAGCGCCCATAGAGGTATATAACTATGGTAAGATGGTTAGGGATTTTACATACATAAGTGATATTGTTGACGGAATAATTTCTGCTTTAAATAAAAATTATAAAAATGAGATATTTAACTTGGGTAATGATAATCCTGTTGAGCTAGAATATGCAATTTCATTAATTGAGAGATACCTAGGAAAACATGCCGAAAAAAAGTATCTTCCCATTCAACCAGGAGATATTCCTAAAACATGGGCTGATTTGGAAAAGTCTAAAAAAATGCTAGGATATAATCCAAAGGTAAGTATCGAAGATGGATTAAAGAGATTCACAAAATGGTTTAAAGATAACTGGTACTGGATAAAAAACATATGAGGTGATAATATATGGAGGATAAAATATGTGTGGTGGGTTTGGGTTATGTTGGTCTTCCGCTTGCAATGAGCTTCGCAAGGCACTATGAGGTGATTGGCTTTGATGTAGATGCAAAAAAGATTGAAGAACTAAATAGTGGATACGATAGAACCGGTGTGTTTAATAAAGATGATTTCTCAATAGTTTCTAAAAACATAAAATTTACTAACGACGAAAAATCAATTGGAGAATGCAAAATAATAATCGTTGCTGTGCCTACACCAATTACAGCAGATAAAAAACCCGATCTTTCCTATTTAAAGAGCGCATCAGAGATTGTAGGAAAAAATATGAAAAGGGGAAGTATTGTTGTATTTGAATCTACAACATATCCTGGATGCACTGAGGAGTTTTGTTTACCCATATTAGAAAAAGAGAGCGGTATGAAGTTGGGAGATTTTCATATTGGATATAGCCCAGAAAGGATCAATCCAGGAGATGAGGAACATAGGTTAGAAAATATTATTAAGATAGTGGCAGGAGATATCCCTAAAACTACAAAAATACTCGCAAACATTTATAGTGCTATAACAAAAGTGTATATAGCACCTTCAATCAAAGTAGCCGAAGCAGCCAAAGTCATAGAGAACACTCAGAGGGATTTGAACATAGCCTTGTTTAATGAACTAGCAATGTTGTTTGATAAGTTAAATATAGATAGCAAGGCGGTGTTTGATGCAGCATCCACAAAATGGAATTTTATTAGATTTTCGCCAGGACTGGTAGGCGGACACTGCATACCTGTTGATCCATATTATTTAGCAAACAAAGCCATGGAAGTTGGTTATATTCCCGAGCTTATTCTAGCAGGTAGGAGAATAAACGAAAATATCCCTAAGTTTATAGCAACAAAAATTATTAAAATGTTAATTAAAGAGGGAAAATCTGTAAATAATGCAAGAGTTGTTATATGGGGTGCAACCTACAAAGAAAATGTACCAGATTTAAGGGAGAGTAAAGTTAGATTACTAATAGATGAATTAAAGGATTTTGGAATGGATAATATAACTTTGTTTGAACCATTATTAAACAAAAAGGAAATATTTGGTGTTAATAATGTAGATACTCCACTAAAAAGATATTATGATGTAGTAGTATATGCAGTAAACCATAAAATTTTTTCAAAATATGAAATCAAAGAATATTTGAGGACAAGAGGTATTGTCATCGATATAAAAAGAGTACTTGATAAAAAAGATTTAGAAAAGAGCGGTTTCGTGTATTGGGGCTTGTAAAAAAAAAAGAGTTTACTAAAACATATACTAACTGCAAACTCCTATCTATCCTAGACATTAATCTCTTCCGGGTTAATATAGCAAGATTTAATTGAGCAACGAAAATGTGCTTAAAGACATGATGAATACTCTCAAAATAGAAGATATACAGGGATAATATGATTAGAGTAGGGAATCAAAAATTACCTATACTGCTCTTTCTAAAATAGCTTTCTAAAATAGAAAATCAGTTAATGATAAGTGGCAATAGATTTTTATCTTTAGTACACAATGGGAAAAAACAATAATATGCTCAGCAATTCACTTGGAAAACATCGCAAAGGGAGATTTTAAAAATATATACTAAAGTTTTAAATAAATAAATGAGTTAAAGGAATAATGGCATTTCCAAGAAATACCAAATTTCACACGATTATCCTTCTAATATTATTCATATTGATGTTTTCCATAACTATAAGGTTTCCATATTACTATTATAGCCATGAAACTGGAGCAGATTCATTTTTTTATCATCGTATGACTAATGTACTTCTAACATTCCATAAATCCACATGGTTTCTCCATCCCTTGTCTCTTTGGGGATTATATCCATACTCTGATTCCCCAGCTGCACCTTTCTATGTAGCTGAATTTTCATCTTTAAGTGGATTGAGTGTTGAAATTTCAATAATTTTTTACGATTATATTTTCGTAATAATAGGTACCTTCGGAGCATTTTTATTAGGATTAAAAGTTAAAAGAAGCTTGATATTTGCCTCCTTCTTAGCTATTGCTATCTCCCTTGCACCAAAAGCATTTTATCCCACCCTTTTTTCATTAGATGAAAGAGTGGCATTAGTGCTAATGTTGCCCATATGGTTCCTACTTATATATTTTGTCATTTCCTCACATAAGAAAAGCAAGAGCACTAGAGCGAAATGGTGGTCTATTTTGATTACATACTCTTTTGTAGCATCCACAGTACATTTAATATTTGTATTTAGTATTGCTTTTATTATTGGATACGCCCTTTATATTCTAATAGAGAAATTTGTTCCTCACATCTCGCCTAAAGCTAGAAAATCCCGCCCAGCGGTAATAATAATATTGTTTTTGCTCTTATTTTATTCTCTGTTCTTTCTTAGCAATTATATAACTATACCTGGATTTAGCATTGAGCTTTACAAGAAAACAGCACTTTTCAGTGGCACAGATCCACTTACAATTGCCCTTAATATCTTTGTTTCAATATCTGGTGGTGTTGGAATATTATTCCCAATATTTGGTGCATTAGGCGCAGTTTATCTTATTTTCAAAAGAAAACTTGAACCTTTTGAAATGTGGCTAATTATAGCTCTACTATCTTTAACTCCATTTCTTATGAATAGACTTTACATCCGACCATTTTTAGTGTCTATCCTTGGAATCTTAATCGCCTATGGCGCTTTTTATGTAGTTAGCAAAACACCTAAAATTTTTAAAAATAAGTATGTTGTGAAAAAAAGAGCTTTAAAATACTCGTTTATTGCAATATTCATAGTGTCTATATTGTTGGGAGGTGCTTTTGCAGGATATATGACACATCATTGGGATACTCAAGTGGAAAGTACTGCATCAAAGATACCTCACGAAATGACAGAACAATCCTACAACACTGCAATATGGATGAAACATACATTAAATATTGAAGATATTTATGTAACAAACAATGAGGTTGTAGGAAGCAGGGTAGAAGCATATTCAAATAGAATAATGATTCCCGGGATGTATTCTACAGATCTGGATAATATAGTTTTCTATAATTTATATAAAAATAAATCTGAGCTAGGAATAACCTTTAATAAATTGTTAAGTAAAAACATATACACAAACTCTAAAAAACATAGAGAATTTATAATGGACTATGTAAAACTCATGAGAAGCCCTTATAGACATTCTACACACATTCTTCAAAAATACAATGTAAGCTATTTTCTCTACTTTAATAAATGCGGGCCCGGATGGAGTGGGTGGTCTGACATAAAACTTTACCCCAGTCAATTCTCAAAAACTGCAATACAAGAAAACTATGCAACTTATAAAAATGAGTGGTATACTGTTGTTTATTTGGAGTACTAACAAAGTACAGAGTTAAGTATTTCTATAATGAACCATTAATGGGTATAAATGAAAATTGTAATGGTAGGGGAATTACCACCCGTTAATGTCGGTGGCTTTGGAGTTCATATCACAAACCTTTCCCAGAACCTTGCTAAATATGCTGAAGTTACTGTTATCACTTCAGGTAAAAAAAATGAAGTGATAAATAAAAACAATATAAAAATATATTCCAGAAAAATACCCTTTGAAAAAAGATACACAACCTTCCAGAGAGATTTTGTAAAAATATCATTTTTAAACAAACTCAAAACTCAATACGACTTAATCCATTATCATGGATTATTCTCTCCATTTGGATTTTTACTAAATGATAGAGTTCCTTTAGTAATAACAGTCCATGGATATGCTTCGTTTGAAACAGCATCTAGTGGAAGAATCAAGCCAAACTCCATCCAATTCAAATTTGCGCGCAAGGTAGAGAGAAAAACTGTAAAAAGGGCGGATGCGGTGATTGCGGTGGGGAAAACCCTAAGAAAGTGGCTCATAGAAGAGTTGGGCGCTGAGCCAGAGAAGGTTTTTTATGTACCAAATGGGATTGACCCAGAGGTTTTTAAGCCAATTAATTTTAATGAAAAGGAGAAAAGAGAGATTAAAAGAAAATATGGAATGCCAGAAGATTCAATAATACTATTATTTACAAAACACTTTACTC
>WAPW01000005.1 GCA_015520565.1 Candidatus Aciduliprofundum sp.
GGGTTACTCTAATCATATATTCTCTACCTATCTCAGCATCATCTAGCACCACGGGCTCATAATTGGGGCTTCTTGCAAGGTATTTACCCCTCTTTCCCCTTGATGGCACAATAACCCTGAGCTCTTTCCCAAGCATAATCTCAAACCTTTTATGCATATTTTCCATATGCAGCGCAGCTAATTTTTGAGACCATTCTTTAACTTTATTCGTACTAGGCCTCTTCCATTTATAAGCTGGAGTTTTAGGTCTTGGTGAGAATCTGGTTATATTAAGGATTTCAGGTCTAATTTCCTTTATCAATTTCATCGTATTTTCAAAACTCTCATCATTCTCTCCGGGAAATCCAACAATTATGTCGGTGGATAATGTCATCTCTGGGAATTTAGAGCGAAATTCACCAACAATTTTAACAAAATCCTCAACCTTGTACCCCCTGTTCATCCTTTGCAAAATTTTATTATCTCCACTCTGCACTGGCAAATGCAAGAACTTGTAAACTTTGGGATTTGAGTAAGCATCAAGGAGTTCAGGTAGAATGCGCAATGTCTCTCTTGGCTCCATCATTCCCACACGAACATAGAATTTACCAGATATGGATGTAATGGAGTTAATTAATTCGGCAAGATTTGTGCCAATGTCTCTTCCATATGCTGCGGTGTCTTGAGCGCTTATTCGTATTTCCACAGCTCCTCGCTCCAATGCCTTTTTAACCAATTTTAAGATCCATTCTTTACTCCTGCTCTTTACTCTACCCCTTGCAAGGCGGGTAATGCAATAGGTGCACTGTCCTAAGCATCCATTCGCTATTGGTATAGTTGCCACTGCATCCCAAATAAAAACTTCATCCATAGGGGACTTATCCAAATTTAGAATCTCCCCAGCCCTCTCAAATTCCCATGTTGCAATTGGTACAACATCCATATCCAATAACTCTTTGCGAGCTGAGGACAAACACCCGTAAACTACCACTTTTTTCCTGTATTTTTTCAATTCTTTTATTCTTCTGACCATTCTGTTTTCAGTGTGCTCTATAACCACGCAAGTGCCAATGAGAATTACATCCGCCTCTTCAGGCCTGCTTACAATTTCTCCCATGGCTTGACCTAGCATATTCGTTTCTGCAATGTTCTGAGAGCAGCCATAGGCCTCAAGATAAACTTTCACGGAAGTAGCAAGAGAATTTAGAATAAAAAAATTGCTATGAGAAATTTAAAATACGCTACATCCATATTCAAATTGTGATTCTCCCGTGCAGAAAAGAGAGTGTGGATAAAATAGCAGAATACGCAAAAAATGAGCCCGTTGTGATGCCCACAGATACTCTTTACGGACTATGCATGAGCATTGAGGGAGACATAAACAAGATTTACAAGATTAAGGGTAGAAGTGTAAAGAAAAAAATTCCCGTGGGTGTAGCAAATATAGAAATGATGGGTAAGATTGCAGAAATCACTCCAGAGGCAGAGAAATTGATAAGAGCATTTATGCCCGGACCCTTAACTCTCGTGCTTAAAAATAAGGGAGTTAGATGGCTTGAGGATACTGTTGCAGTAAGGATACCTGCCCACACATTAACCATATATTTGATGGAGAAAATAGGGCCTATTACGCTCACAAGTGCGAATATAAGCGGGGAGAAAGCGCCAAGCGTAATAGAGGATACAATGAAACTGGATGTGAAATACCGCGTAGATTGTGGAAGGTTGATGGGAAAGCCCTCTACAATAGTAAAACTCGTGGATGGGGTAGAATTGATTAGGGAAGGTGCAATACCTATGGCATCAATAATGAAAGTTCTGGAGGAATAAGAATGAATTTAAAAAAGTATCTAGAAGCGGGAAAGATAGGAAAGGAGGCCCGCGAGTACGGAAAAGAGTTGATTAAAGAAGGAGTATCATATTATGAGGTTGCAGAAAAGGTTGAAAAATACATAAGGGATGCAGGTGCTAAACCCTCATTTCCCGTAAATCTATCAGTAAATAACATCGCAGCCCATTACTCGCCCATAAAAGGGGACAATAAGTATTTTCGGAAAGGTGATCTAGTAAAGCTAGACCTGGGTGCTCATGTGGATGGCTATATTTCCGATACTGCAGTAACTGTTGAGGTGGGCACAAATAAATGGGAAGAATTAATAGATGCATCTGCAG
>WAPW01000006.1 GCA_015520565.1 Candidatus Aciduliprofundum sp.
TAGGGTGAAGCCCTTTTTTAAAGGACTCTAAGAAAAGGGTTCAGTGCGGGGGCTGGGATTTGAACCCAGGAACCCCTACGGGACTGGCCCCTCAAGCCAGCGCCTTTGGCCAAGCTCGACAACCCCCGCTCTCTTGGGATTATGAAAAACATATTAATTTACCTTTCGCTTGAGTATTTACATTTCATTTAGCATATTACGAGGAAAATAAATATATTACATTTTGCTTCCACGCTTATGGAACCTAGAGAGCTAGCTAAGAAGTTGGGTTACAAAATTAGATATATTCCGCACGAGAAAATTAAGGATTACATTGCATGCTATAGGGTTATGTACGAAGGCAAAGAGATATATCCACCTGCAGCTGTGCGATTAGGAATACCCTTAAACGAGATATGGCTAAGCGATGCTTTCAAAGAATACGAGAAATACATACTTTTCCACGAGCTTAGAGAAATGTCTCATCGTGCTGAGGGTTATGATGTTGATAATGCGCATCTCCTTGCTCTCAAGGATGAGAAAATGGAATTCGGAAATGATGAAAAATGGAGAAAGATGAAGAGAGAGATAAATGTATGCCCCATAGAAGAGTTGCTTGCAACACCTGGCATAGGTAAAAAGTTAGCTACGAGAATAATGGAAAATAGGCCTTATGAGAGTATGGAAGAGCTAAGAAGAGTAAAGGGAATCGGAGAAAAGAGATTCTCAAATCTCCGAGCAAAATTCTGGTGCATTAGAGAGGAGCATTAAATGGATATCACCATACCAGCATGGAGCTTGTGAAATCCCTTGCCAAAATATTTGTAAAATAGACATTCTGCTCTTAATCCTGTACAATGCCCAGTGTAAATATCCTCAACTCCAATTTTCAAAAAGCTCTCCGCAGTTTTTTCTATTCTCTCATCGCTGGCATTAACCAAGTGAAAACCGCCGATAACAGCTAACACATTATTCTCAGCGCTTATCTCAATAGCACGCTTTGTCATTCCAATAATTCCCGGATGTGAGCATCCTCCAATGACAACAATACCTTCTTTTAAATTCACTAAGAGTCCTATCTCATCTTCCATATAATCTGGCACAAGTTTTCCATTTTTCTTCATAAATACCTTCGTATCTTTCATTCTTTCAAATTCTTCCCTATCCTCCTGCCTTAATTCTCCCAAAGTCCAAACTCCCGGTAAAATCTCTACGGGCTCTCTACTAAGCACCCATTTCCCTCCGTACTTTTCCACCTCTTCTCTCATATTCTCCGGAGGTCCTATGTACCTTGGTTCTTCGTCCATCGCAAATGACTCTTTGAAAATTTCGGGATGCGCATATATTTTCGCATCTTTTATCTCCTTCATAACTCCAATTATTCCTCCTGTATGGTCATAATGGCTATGAGATAAAACAACATTCTGCACTTTGCTCAAATCCAATCTTAATAGATGAGCATTGTTTAGTAAGGGAATATGATGGGTGCCTGTGTCAAATAAAACAAAATCTTCTCTATCTCCCCTATGGAGCTCCAAAAGGAAAGATATACCGTGCTGGGCCCAGAACCTGCTTGCATAACCTGCAAAATCCTCTGCCAGAACATAAATTTTGAGGGAATCTACCTTTTCCATAATGTTTTAATGGCCACATATTACTTATTACTTTCCAAGGGCGAAAAATATAAGTTTTTAAATGAATTGTAAAATATGCGCCGAGAGAGGTCTGCAGGTGCCGTTGTATTTAATACAAAAACTAAGAAGTACTTGCTTTTGCATTACCCCACTGGGCACTGGGATTTTCCAAAGGGGCATGTGGAGAAGGGCGAAAAAGATGTTGATGCTGCAAAGAGAGAAATTTTTGAAGAAACGGGGTTAGAAATAGAAATATTATTTGGATTTAATGAAATCATCAAGTACCATTTTAAAGAGCAAGGAATATTGATTGAAAAGAAAGTTGTTTATTTTTTGGGAATAACTGAAAAAGAGGAAATAAAGCTTTCCTATGAGCATGATGGCTATGCTTGGCTAAGCTATGAGGATGCTTTAGAAAGGCTCACCTACGATTCATCAAAAAAAGTATTGATGAAAGCGCATTTGTTCTTGCAAAATCTAGGTTATTCTTCGTAAACTGTTTGACCTTCGCCAATCACATGCACAGGGTAAGAATCCAAGCTGAACAGGTCTCCGTTCCATACTACAATGGATGCAAGATAACCTTTCTTTACCTTACCAATCTTCTTCGCGCCTATGATATCCGCTGCATTGCCCGAGATTAGTGCTATGGCTTCTTCCTTACTCATTCCGAAGCGGCGGAAAAACCTCAACTGCAAGAGCAGATTTCTCTGAAGCACTACGGGATGGTCAGTCATCACTGCAAATTTCAGCCCCGATTCAACTATGTACCTTATATTCCTCCAACTCTCGTTCTTCAATTCCACTTTATAGGAGAAAGAATCCACGGGGCCATATATCACATCCATTTTTTTCTTTTTCACCTTCTCCCATAGCTCCAAAGAATGTACATCGCACCCATGATTTATAACAGCTCTGATTCCGAATTCATCCACAAGGTTCATTAGGGTTATTATATCATCTTCCTTATGCACATGCACCATTAGAGGCAATTTCCTATCAAGGATATCAATGAATATTTCCGTTAGGGGTTCTATTTCCTCTTTTATTTTTTTCTTTTTCTTTAAAAGCGCCTTTGTTTTCTTCGCCTTGAGCAATTCCTCGCGAAGCATTGCAACAGCACCCATCCTCGTGCTCGGCCTCGTACCCTTCCATGATGTTGTGCTCCGTGGATTGTAACCTAGGGCAGCTTTTATTCCTATATTCTCTATGAATGCATCTCCTATGTCTCGTGCAAAATTTCTTATTAGCGCAGTTCTCCCTCCTATTATGTTCCCACTTCCCGGCATTACATGCGAGTATAAAACTCCAAATTCCACGCTCTCCCTGAATGCGGGGTCGTCCATATACACCGAGTGGATGGCATTAACGAGTGGATAAATTGCGTTCATCTCCTCATTTGTTTCATCTTCTTGATATGGCTCGCCGCTCCTCGCCATGCCTATATGACAGTGCGGGTCAACGAACCCCGGTGTGACAATCCCCTCATCCACAACTTCAGCACCTTTTCTCTCCTTCGTGATATCCACGATTTTTTCTCCCTCAAAAAGCACATACACATCTTTCTTCACTCTTGCTCCTGTACCATCATAAAGCAGGTTTGCCTTTATTGCTTTCATAAAATTAGGATTGCATGATAATGCATTAATTTTTCGTAGGGTAATATTAAATATCTTAATGAGATTTTCAAATATGAAAGTTGCAGTAGTAACGGGCTCAAGCAGGGGAATTGGAAGAGCAATTGCAATAAAGCTTGCCAAAAATTATGCCATTCTCGTAAATTACCTCCACAACGAGGAAAAAGCCATGAAAGTTGTAGCCGCCATTGAAAACATGGGTGGTAAGGCGATGATGGTAAGGGGAGATGTAAGCAGGTATGAGGATGCTCAAAGAATTGTGGAAGAGGCAAGAAAATTGGGAGAAATAGAAGTTCTGGTGAACAACGCTGGCATTTACGATGTAAAACCATTAATTAGAACCCTTCCAAGCGAGTGGGAGAGGATATTTCAGGTAAATGTATTTGGAGTATTCAATATGATTCGTGCTGCCCTAGAGTCTATGCAAAAAGGGGTGATAGTCAACATATCTTCAATTATAGGAATTGAGCCTATGGCGAATGCAGCTCCATATTGCGCCTCTAAATCCGCAGTTATAGCCCTTACAAAATCCCTTGCTCAAGAATTATATCCTGCTATAAAGGTAATCTGTGTGGCTCCGGGACCAACCGATACAGATATGCTTAGAAGAATTCATGGCTATATGCCAGCAGACCCACCAGAGAAGGTGGCTGATGTTGTATACAAAGCCATAAAGGATGGAAAAGCAGGGGATTGCATCAAAGTATAATCATTCAAAAAGGTATTTTTCCTCCTCCTCTATATATTCCCTGTAATATGGGCACTCTTTATTTTTTCCATCACAGGTAAATATATGCAACTTCTTACAATAACCATCCCGCCAGTATGCACATACTCCCTCTGGCACCATATATTTTCCATAATCCTCACATTTTTCTTCTATGCACTTAAACCCCTTATACCTTCCATGGCAGATACCATCCGAGTCCATAAAAACGCATTTCATTAGCGGGCGCGGCGGGATTCGAACCCGCGACTTGCAGCTTAGGAGGCTGCCGCCATATCCTGGCTAGGCCACGCGCCCCATAGTGTATTGGAATTTCCCTTATAAAAAATTCGCTTAACAGAGCAAGAGAAAATTTTTATATTTCCCTCACATTTCCCCCTTTGGTGATGTAAATGGGAAAGTGGAAAGTTACAGTTGATAGAGATGCTTGCATAGGTGATGGCATTTGCGCTAGCCTTTGCCCCGATGTCTTTGAACTAGATGATGAAGGAAAGAGCAAAGTCATAAAACCAGAAATTGGCGATGATCTCAAGGACTGTGTGCAAGAAGCCGTTGATTCTTGCCCAGTAAGCTGCATAACAATGGAACAGATAGAATAAATCAATAAAATTTATTAAATCCCTTTACTTTTCCTTTTTATGTTTCTTATCGTTGAAGAGTATTTTAAAAATTTCCCGGCAAGGAAGAAGGTAGCTGAGCTTCTCGTTACTTTGGGAATTTCTGTTCGCAATTCTAAGCTGTATATTGGGGATGTTGATGTACCTGTAAACTCCATTGCGGAAGTTGCGGGCGTGAATAGAAAAATAGTGTATCATACCATAGAGTACATTGAGAAAACATACGAGCTTAGAAACATATTTGAGAGATTGGAACCAAAATTGTCCCTCTCAAAAGTAGCGCCAATTATGGGATGGGAAGTTCTTGAGATAGAGTTCAAAAAGCCAAAATACGGATGCTTAATTGAAAAGATTTTCAAAATATTGAGTGATGCATCCTGCGAAGTACGCCAAATAATTGGAGAAAGACAATTATTGGATAAGAGCAGATTAACCATTATACTTGAAAAGCCAATAAATATGGATGCAATGGGTAAGATAAGACAACTTGATGGTGTGGATACTATAACCCTGCACACATCAGAAATGGATAAGCAGAAAATTGTGTGCAATTACTGCAAGGTAAAATATTGCCCAAGAAAAGTTTCATTTAAGTAATCCTCCAACAATTACATCTATAGCCTCTTCTTCAGTCAATCCTCTTGCCATAAGGGTTAAAAGCTGCTTTTTATCCACACTTCCTATCGCTGCCTCATGGGTAACTTTGGCTTTTGGATTATTTGCCATCACAACTGGAGAAGCTATGGCTTCGGCATCATCCATAATTATCTCAGTGCAATCCACATGACCCCTAGAATATGCACCTAAACCAATGGTTTTACCAATCACCTCACTCTTGGCTTTATCTCTAAGTGCCATTCTAGTTTTTATCACACCGGAAGAGTGCGCACCTTCAAGGATTACGCTCTCATTTGCTTTGATTAAATCATTACCCGTAGCATATATCTTCGTCAATAGCATACTTTTTGCATACTCGCCCAAGCGAACTTCATAATCTATGTCAACAAAACCTGCACGACCACTTTTTATAACAAAGGTGCTATTATACATCCCCCCTTCTCCAACTATAGCGCGAGTTTTTGGTATCACTTTAACTCCTCCCTCTTTACCGTGAAAATGAACTTCTTCGTACTCCACCTTAGCTCCCTTACCCACCTTTACATTTGAATCCATTATATGCTCCACTTTAACCGCATTGGGAAAAATGCAGTGTGCTATGAATTTTACCTCACTTTCCTCCTCTGCAAATATTTCTGTCCTAATGTACTGTCTTCCTTCTCTAGGTAGCATACCAAAGCAGAGATGAACTGGATTCTTGGATTTATACCCTTTTTTTATCCTTATATGAGCATAGACCCCATCTTCTATTTTCTCTGCCTCTATTATAATTTCCTTCGTGCTATTCTTAGCTAATACTTTATTTCCATTTATAACCATTGAAGCGTAATCTTTGGAGAGAAGAGCTTTAGTATTCCCACCTGCAGATTCATAGTATTTTACTAATCTCTCATATTCATTTTTTATAAACTCATTCATTTCATCACCTCTTTAGAGGGCAGGGAGAGTATTTGAATAACCTCTTTATCTCATCCCTTTCTCCACTAGCAACTACCTTACCAGCGCATAAAATTGTTGCTCTATCAGCAATATTAATCATATCCTCACTATGAGTTATGAGCATAACGGAGGTGCCCATACTCTTCATTCTCTCTATAACTTCTGAAATCAATTTGCAAGATAGCATATCTATTCCACTGTCTGGCTCATCTAATATGGCAAGCTTGGGCTCCATTAGGAGAACGGAGGCGAGTTCAACCCTCTTTCTCTCGCCACCACTAAGATTATCACCTACCTCTTGAAACAGAATATTTCTTGGTAAACCAACCATCTTTATGACTTCTTCTAACCTGTTTAAACTCTTATTTTTTGCGCTTACCATAAGATAATCTTTAACCGATAGCCCTTCAAATCTTGCAGGCTCTTGAAATGCGAGAGTTATACCTTTCCTAGCACGCTCCCAAACTGAGAGGTGCGTGATATCCTCTCCTTCAAATAATATTTTACCCTCACATGGATATATACCCATTATTGCCTGTGCCAAAGTTGTTTTTCCAGAACCATTAATTCCGAGGACTAGATGAATTTCTTGAGGGGCTATTTCAAAATTCACATTTTT
The DNA here is from genome assembly GCA_015520565.1 of Candidatus Aciduliprofundum sp. Lineage (GTDB taxonomy): Archaea > Thermoplasmatota > Thermoplasmata > Thermoplasmatales > Aciduliprofundaceae > Aciduliprofundum. Next base: position 6,771 of record WAPW01000006.1, read on the forward strand.
TAAAATCTCCTTACCCTCACGCACAATCCTTAAATTCTCAATTTTAAGCATCATAGGTAAATGGTTGCAACATTATAAATTATTTCTTTGACTTTCTTGCAATGAATCCTGCGATTAAAGCTAAGATTACGAGGGATGAGGATACAACTATATCTCCTTTATACTGCAAGCATGTTTTTTCCAAGTACAAAATTCTTACCACATTGCTTGGCTCGCTCTCTCCCTTGAAATTCACGGCGGTTACATAAAATACATACTTGCCAGAGGATGGAAGCTTGTAAAGGAAGTAATGTTTCTCATAATATACTTTTCCTATCAATTTTCCATTGCAATATACCTTGTATTCTTCTATTCCTCCACCAGTATTCTTTGGAGTATCCCAAGTTAAATTTGCATACCCATCCTTAACCACTATCTTCAAATTCAAAGGAGGATCGGATATTTTTCCAGGCCTTGTGGATACGCTCTTACTCACCGGCCCTTCTCCTGCAGAATTAACGGCACTCACAACAAAAATATAAGATTGGTCATGTTACATTCGTGTAATTATAATAGTGCTGAGTTCCTGGCACAACTGCAATTAGCTTTTTAGGTGGCTCCCATCCCGGCACAGGGGGACATGGTGGAAAAGGAGGAGGAATTACTCTATAAATCTTGTAGTACAAAATAGGTGATGCCCCTATCCTTTTCGGTTCTTTCCATGTCAAATTTATGTACCCATAGCCACCGTAAGCTGTTAGATTCAGCGGCTGCGATGGTATGCCAGGAATTGCACGGGCTACATTGCTCTTGGCACTCTCTCCGTAGGCATTTACTGCAGTTATGTAATAGCTATATTCAACCCCATTTTTCACCGAAGTATCGTTGTAATAAAGACGATTGGACGGAATGGTGGCTATTGAGACATTATTGCAATAAATTCTGTATTATCTTAAAGGCGCTGTTCCATTCCCCACAGGCCTGAGCCAAGTTAAGTTCAAATAGCCCGTGCCTATCTCAACTCTCAACTTCCTTGGTGCAGTGGGCTCTATGCGATAATACCTAGGCGGATACTTTAGCGGATGATAATCATATACCTTTTTGTTGTTAGAAGCTATGAGAAGGTAGGGCTTATCAATGATACCATCTCCATTTGAATCATTCTTGGATGCCCAATCTTGCCAGTAGTTACCGTACTTACTCGTGTTCCAATGGTCTGTAGTGCATTCATCCCCTGCTTGGATATGCCAAGAACTATAAAAATCTCCACTACCATCATTATAATAAAATGAGTTATTGTAAATTAGGTTAGGTTTTCCACAACTATTTAAAATGTTACCTCTAATCCCCTAAATAATTAAAAAGCAACAGATTTTCAGTAATAACATTCCCAAAAGAGTCATGTAATGAAATTCCTATGCCATGATTATGCGTTATATTGTTGCCCCTAATAATTGAAGAAGATACATAAAGAATATTCATACCTTCCCCTTTATTGAATGAAAATTCATTGCTTTCTATTGATATATTTGAAGAAAGAAGCGCATACATACCATTTCCGTTTCTCAATATATAATTTTTATTGAAAGTTAAATTTTCACTCTCCCTTACCCAGATTCCATTAACCTGAGAATAGTTCCCCACAATTTTATTATCCTTAACTATCGTGAAATTTGAAGAGTAAAGATCAATGCCATAGATGCTCCATTTATCCATAGGCCTCTTTTCTCTTATAGATAATTTATTGCCAACGATTTTCACATGCTCGGATATTCTTGATACTATACCACCATCTTTATACTCATAGATAGTATTGTTCTCTACACTCACATTTTTAGAATATCAAACTGCAGAAAACGCTTCTCCTTTATCAAAATAATTTTTTTCTATCTTAATTTCTTTGCTATACTTTCCAAATACTCCTACACCTACATTTGAAAATTTATTATGCTCTACAACTGCATCTTTGGAGGAATATATGTAAATGCTATTTCTATTCACACTTGAAAAATTATCAAAATAAAATTTGGTATGGGTAGAGTTGTAGAGATAAATACCCATATATCCATTTAAAAACTCGCAATCCTTTACACTTATATTTGAAGAATTTGCCACATAGATTCCTATTTTATTACTTTGCGATGTGAAGTTCTCAATAACCGCATTGCTCACATTCTCCAATCTTATGCCTGCAGTAATCACATTCTTGGGTGGTGCATACGTATACGATACTGAAACATCTTTGATTATGAAATAAAAGTGACATTCTGAATTGATATTCCATCCATCCCTGCCGTAGGAGTGATGCCATAATTCTCAATTATGTAAGGTGCATTAGCACTTCCATTGCCTTGCCATTTCATCTTTTCCGCCATCTCCATAAATTCTGTATCGTTGTGAATTATTATTGAAGAGTAAAGTAAATTTTCATTTGGTATAGAGTTTCCACTAAGGGTAAAATTAGGTATGGATAGAAATATTAAAATGAGGATTGCCGCAACTCCAATCACTCCCCTCTTCATTAAAAAACCAATGCATTATAAGAATAAATAAATTTCCAAGAAAAGATTACCGATGATTATAAATCCTTAAACCTATTAGGGAGATATATGACAGATATTGAAGATTTAGTAGACGAGATTGAAGAGCTTAAAATGGAAATAGATGCACTTAAAAAAGAGGTTCATGAGATTCCCCCTCACAAGCATTGTCTAAACTGCGGAGTTGCTATTCCCCCAGACAAGACATTCTGCTCCAAAAAATGCGAAGATGAGTGGAACAATATGGTTAAAAGAAAAAAGAAGTTCACATATATATGGCTTCTATTCCTCGGGATATTAGTTATAATCCTAATGTTTACCTTCAGGTAAAATGAAAAAAGTAGTAGTAGGAGGAACTTTCGAATTCCTGCATAAAGGGCATAGAGAGTTGCTAAAAAAAGCTTTTGAGCTCGGAGATTTTGTACTGATTGGCATCACAGCAGATGGATTTAAAAAAGAATGCAGTGTGGACTTTGAGAATAGAAAAAGGAAAGTTGAAGATTTCATTCGGGATTTTTCTAAGCCATATGAAATTGTAAAGATTTACGATAAGTACGGCCCTACGCTCAGAGAGGACTTTGACATAATTGTTGTTTCTCCCGAAACTTTCAAAACTGCGGAAGAGATAAATGAGTTGAGAGAAAAGAAAGGTATGAAAAAGATGGAAATTGTGAAAATACCAATATTCTACGGAGAGGATCTTTTACCCATATCATCCAAAAGAATTAGAGATGGAGAAATTGATGTGAATGGAAAGAGATTGAAGCCATTAAAGGTAAATGTGGGCTCAGCAAATCCCTCAAAGATAAACGCTGTAAGGGGGGTATTTGAAAATATATTCCCCTTTGAGATTGAGATAAAAGGAATTTCCGTGGATTCAAGTGTGTCTCCTCAGCCCCTTAATGGAGAGACAATAAAGGGTGCAATAAACAGAGCAAAAAATGCCTTACAGGATGCGGATTACAGTGTGGGTATTGAAGCAGGACTTTTTTGGAATGCGGAAATCAGAGAATACTTTGATAAAGCGTTCTGTGCAATCTTAGACAAATACGGTAATTTTACATATGGTTATTCTGGTGGCTTTACATATCCCCCAAGGGTTATTGAAATGGTCAAAGAGGGAATGGAAGTAGGAGATGCAATGGAAATAATCTCAGGAATAAAGGATATAAAGAAAAAAATGGGAGCAATAGGATATTTGAGCAAAGGAAAAATAAAAAGGGAGGAGTTCAACGCTCAAGCTGTCCTTATGGCCATGATTCCCCGCATCAGCCACGAACTTTATTTCTCATGAGCAAGATGGCAAACAGCGCAACTATTAGTATGGGGATATAGCTAAACTCTGGTACCTCTTGATTTACCTGTGCAGTTTGCACCGAAGAGCTTCTAGAATTCCCATTGGAATCAACGAGGGTTACATAGTAATAAACTGTGCCCGTAGCATTCTGTGCAGGAATATAACCAATGTACGCTCCATTTGTGTAGTTCATCCATACTGCGTGGTACTCATCTCCAGATACATTTTTGTAATAGAGGATTGCTTGATACTCCTGCGTTGCATTTACAATAACTCTTATTGGCTGACCCACATAAGCTGTTTCATGTACCACAGAACTAATCTGAGGCAAAGAGGAATTATCTCCTAACCCATAGAGATATCCATTGTTTGAGGCAATTAGTACATAGGAATCCACAATAATGGGTGAGGAGAGTATATAATTCTCTGGCTGAGGAGTGTAATTTAGCAAGAGTGTTCCATCGGAGTTGAATACATAGAGAGTTCCATCATTGGTATTTGTAACTGCAATAATCTTGCCAGAGGAGTATACAACACCCGCTTGGATTGGCCCGTTTAATTTCACATTCCACAATAAAGATGCTGAGGCTCCATTATCCTTTATTGCATATAGCTCTCCAGTAGAATTGCCCACATAAATTATTCCATTATGAAGCGAGGGGGAAGAGGTTGAAGCTCCTATTGAATAATCCCATATTTCATTGCCATCCATACTCAATGCAACAAGCTTACCTCTAGTAGTAACAAAGTATATTCTTCCATTTTCAACTGCTGGAGCGCTTCTCACAGAGCTGCTGGTGGTATAATTCCAAGCATAGGTACCATTCTCGTTTATGCATTCAATTCCGTAAGGTGGTCCCCAGTTGTAATTTGTATCTTCTATGCCTGCAATAGGCACTATTATCTTTCCTTCATATATCGCAGGGATTCCAAAGTAATTGCTTCCCATAAGTGTAAGATTCCAAGCAATTGTGCCATTCTCTAAATATAGAGCATACAATTTTCCTGTGGAATTCAAATTGAATGTGGCCACAAAAACCATTGGAACCTTATTAACTATATCAACTACAGGAGCAGATGTAATATCCTCTCCTATATATGCTTCCCAAGCCAATGTTCCATTATTGGTGTAGAATGCCCTAACATACTTGTCTAATGTGCCTATAATGACATAATTTCCATAGAGAGTTGGTGAAGCTATTCCATAATAGCCAGCTGCACCTTTAGAGTTGTTCCAAATTAATTGCCCATTCATACTAAGGGCATACAAAGCATCTTCATCATCTATGAAAACCATTCCATTTCCAGCAACAGGCGTTGAGGAGAATCCCCATTGAGAGAGCCCTTTAAACTTCCATATCAAATCGGCCGCAGTTATATTGTAAAAGCCATTGGCAGTGTTATTGACATTTCCTCTTGGATTTGCCCAAACATTGTAGTGTCCGGGATATGCAAGCGCACCCTCATATGGAACCCAACTTGGATTATCGGCAGTATATACCCAAGAAATGACTTCTCCATTGTGAAGTGTGAGCGAGCTTGCACCAACATTGCTATTCTGCCATTCATAGCTTCCATTCTGCCACACCATTAAATGCCAATAATATCCTGTGCCTGACCAATCGTTCTCTTCCCATCCAATTTGATAGACATAAGCTCCATAACTTGACCAAGAATAATTTAATTGCAAATTCAATTGCTGTGCCGCTAATTCAGTTGCTTTTATAGATGTATGATTATCCTCGGGCAATATAACATTAGCACTCATAACCTGCTGATTTCCAAACTGGAATATCACTGTAACCTCCGTGCCTGCACTTGCATTCGCACTATATACAGCTGGTAGTATGGATAGAATAACAAGGGCCAAGAGCCCTAGAACAGCCATCCTAACAACTTTTCCCTTCATCATCCCACCTCAAATTTATTTTACTTTTCTCCACAAAACTTTAAAGTACTTAAACATTGCCATATAAAAAGTTCTGCAGGAATCTATAAATTAAGCTATCTTTAAAAACTAGAAAATTTAAAAATTGAAAGGGATAAATTAAAAATTTAAATTAGGGTAACTTCTTCAATAACTACTCCCTGAACATTCTCTATCTTGTTAAATTCTTCTTCAATCTTATCGGCTATACCACCTTCATCTTTAACAATAACCTTCACAACGAGGGCTTTCAAGCCGAAAGCGATGGGCTGCAAATCAAACTCGGCAATCTTACCCAATGTGCCAACTCTCTTCTTTACCTCTTCCTTCATTTTCTCAAAATCCACATCTACACCTTCAGGCATGATTTTGTATGTTACCAAAACATCTCCCATTTTATCACCTCAAGGTCCTTCAAACCCGCAGTTGGGGCACTTGTAAGGTATGCTCTGCTCACGGCAGCGATTACATCTTGCAATTAAGGCCCCACAATTTGGGCAGCGAAATACCACTGAGCCCTCATCAAGTCCTCTTCCGCATGATGTGCAGAATTCTATTGTCTCTTCCATATTCTCACCTGTTAGAGGGTATTAGGGCTTCATTTAAAAAGGTTATGGATGGAAAAAATATTCTCTTATAATCCCATCCTCTCTTATGAAAAATTCAATCAAATTCCTTAGATTTTTCGGGCTCATAACCCTCATAGTTTACTGGACTTTTACAATAATTTCCATATCTCAGAATCCTTGGTTTTCCGTTATGCACAATGCATTAAGCGATCTCGGCTCTAACAATGCAAATGCACCATGGCTCTACAATTACGGCTTAATCTTTTCTTTCCCACTCCTATTCATCTTCTCCATTTACTTGCTTATCATAGCAAGAAATAAGCTGCAAATTATTGGAGGCGCGTTTATAACAATTTCTTCCATATTCCTCGCATTTATTGGAATTTTCCATAGCGGTACAAGGCCCCATGTATTTGTATCTACATACTTCTTTTTACAATTCTTCTTTGGAATGTTCATATTTGGAATAGCAACTCCAAAGATAAGAATTGCAAGCATAATCCTCTTTGCTTTAGCTTGGAGTGGCATCGCATTTCCTTGGCCCTCCACCGCCACAATTGAAATATACGAAATATCAATAATAGGGGTATTTGTAATCTTAATTGCTTTGCTCAATCCAGAAAAATTAGTGAATAAAGAGCACTCTCCCCAAAATCCAAGGATACCATGGATGTAATTTCAATCCCTATGGCATCTAGGGAGAAGCGAACCTTTTCGGACATAGGGCATTTTCCACTTTTTTCAAACTCGCATTCCTCGCATAGATTGCATGCTCCGGGGAATAGTGCATAAACATAGGGATGTTCCTTGAATAGCTCTTTTTCCCTCTTTAGAAGATAATTTAAAATCTTCCTCTTCTCAATTTCAAAATCTTCCATATTAATTTCAAACTTAAGCAATAATGCCCTCTTGTAGCTATGTACCCACTCCTTCGCATCCCTCCAAGATGGCGCGTAAGGTGGGCAAGATGGTCTTTTACCATAGAAGGGGCAAGTGGTGCATTTCCAAACTGGTCTAGGAGAGACTTTTATTTCATTCGTATCAATCTCTTTCTCATATAGAACTTTCACAATGGTTATATGCTCTTCGTAAATAACCTTTTTATATGTTTTAGGCATACCTAAATTATGAAAGTGGCGGTAAGCACAAGTGATGGAAAGGAGATAACAAAAGACCATTTTGGCGAGGGGAAATTTTTCCTAATATACGAGGTAGGAGATGGTGTAATGCTCTTGGAAAAAAGGGAGAATAACTCTCCTGAGGAAGAGCATGGTGCAAAAGAGAAGGCAAGGGGAATATCTGCAATCCTCTCAGACATACCTATATTCTTGGGCTATCAATTCGGGCCAAATATAATGAGGATAAAGGACAAATTCTTGCCAGTGGTAAGCAGAGAAAGAAATATAGAGAAAGCATTAGAATTGCTAAGGAGATATGAAGATGAGATAAAGAAAGAATTAAAAGCTCCGAGAGGAAGAGCGATAATTATGAATGAAGGAGGGATAAGAATTGTGGAAGTTAAAGATGCAAAAGATTTTTAACATTTCCAAGCATGCCTCCCCGCAAGGTGATATAAATGAATGATTTAGAATACCTCAAAAGCGTGATGGACGAGGAGCAATACAAAAAATTGGAAAAGATAGATAATCCAGAGCTCTATCATTTTCTAGCAGAGCATATAAAATTGCTTAAACCATCAAAGATTTTCGTTGCAGATGATAGCGAAAGTGATGAGCTTTATATAAGGAACAGGGCAATAGTTTACGAGGAGGAGCGTTTGCTAAAAACTCCAGGACATACTGTGCATTACGATAACTACTATGACCAAGCAAGGGATAAGGAGCATACTTACATCCTTACACCCCATGGAGAGAAATTACCATACTTAAACACTATGAAGAGAGATGATGGCCTCAAAGAAGTTTTAGATATTATGGATGGAATTATGAAAGGTAAAGAATTGTTCATTTTATTCTTCTCCCTCGGTCCAAAAAATTCCGAGTTTATGATACCTTCTGTACAACTCACAGATTCTGCCTATGTGGCCCACAGCGAATTTATGCTATATCGCAAGGCCTATGATGTTTTCGCCCAAAATCCAAATTTGGATTTCTTTAAATTCGTACATTCTGAGGGAGAGTTAGATAAGAGAAAAACGAGCAAGAATCTGGATAAGAGGCGCATAATGATAGACCTTGAGGGAAATATAACTTACGCTGTAAATACTCAGTATGCAGGAAACACTATTGGGCTAAAAAAGCCAGCATTTAGATTAACCATAAATAAGGCTGTAAAGGAAGGATGGCTCAGCGAGCACATGTTCCTCATGGGTGTCAATGGCCCAAATGGGAGGGTTACTTATTTCACTGGAGCATTTCCAAGCATGTGCGGAAAAACTTCCACTTGTATGCTCGTAGGTGAGCGCTTAGTTGGAGATGACCTATCGTTCATAAAAGACATAAATGGAGAAGCTAGAGCGGTTAATGTTGAATACGGGGTATTTGGAATTATACAGGGAGTGAATAAGGAGGATGATCCATACATATGGCAAGTATTGCATACTCCACAAGAAATAATATTCTCTAATGTCCTGGTGCACGAAGGAAAGCCATACTGGAACGAGATGGGCGAGGATATACCCTGCAAGGGAGAGAATCACAGTGGAAAATGGTGGTGCGGAAAGAAAGATAAGGAGGGAAATGAAATTCCTCCAAGCCATAAGAATGCAAGGTTCACCGCTCGCCTAATATACTTCCCAAATTTGGATAGAGAGGCCCTTGATGCAAAAGAAGGCGTGAAATTAAGTGGAATGATATTCGGTGGCCGCGACTCTGATACTTGGCCTCCTGTTTGCGAATCTTTCAACTGGCAGCATGGGGTAATAATAAAAGGGGCATCCATTGAATCTGAAACCACAGCAGCTACATTGGGCAAAGAAGGAGTAAGAAAATTCAACATAATGTCAATCCTTGATTTTATGTCCGTGCACCTTGGGATATACCTTGAAAATTATCTCAAATTTGGTAAAAAGCTCAAAGCTCCACCAAAGATATTCGCAGTGAATTACTTCCTAAAGGATGAAAATGGAAATTATTTGAATAGCAAATTGGATAAGAAAGTATGGCTCAAGTGGATGGATCTGCGTGTGCACAATGAGGTAGATGCTATTGAAACACCCATTGGCTATATACCATATTACGAGGACCTTGCAAGGTTATTCAAAGAAGTTTTCAATAGGGAATATAAGAAAGAGGACTACGAGAAGCAATTTACAATCAGAGTGCCCAATCTCTTGGCAAAAATAGAGAGAATAAGAAAGATATACAGCAACATGGACAACATACCAAAGGAGCTATATGAGGAATTGGATGCAGAAGAAAAGAGATTAAAAGAAGCACAAAAGAAATATGGAGATTTCATCTCTCCATTCCAATTCATTTCTTAAATTTTTGAGCTTTCTCTAAAGTTTTTATAGATCTACCATTCTTAAATTTCTCTCTTTGATAAGTATCCGTTATGCCCAAGAACAAGCATTATTTTTCCCTCATCTCTTCAACTTCTTCCTTTCCATTTTCAAGAGCATCTTCTATTTCAACATCTAAATTCCGAAGCAATTCCATAAACTCTCCAAAATGCTCTTTCTCCTCCTTTGCTATATCCAAGAAAACTTTGCGTACCAGCTCATCTTTTGCCAAAGAGGCAAGTTGCTCGTATAAGTTTATGGCATCTAATTCTGCAATTATGCCTATTCGTACAAGCTCTACATCTGGCTCTTCCTTAGCAAGCTCTTTCAATTTCTCAATATCAAAAGGTATTTTTGACAGCATATCAATCCCCATACTTCATCAAATTACAGCATATAAAGATTTTCAAAATAAAAAAAGAAATGGGTAGAGGTCAGAGTGATTTGTGGCAAAGCCACCAGTCGTAGCACTCTATCTCGCCCTTCTTCTTGGCCTCCTCCCTGGCCTTTATATCCTCGGTAGTGCTTGCAGGTGGCACTATTACCCTATCTCCTATTAGCTCATTGTTAGGCCATTTGTGGGGCAGAGCTACACCGTACTTATCGCTTGTCTGCAACGCTTTCAGAGCACGAAGTATTTCATCCCAATCCCTGCCTACTTCAGCGGGATAATACACTATTGCCCTTATTATCCCCTTAGGATCCACCATGAAAACTGCCCTAGCAGTTGCCGTTGAGCCACTTGGAATCATACCAAGCATCTCTGCAAGCTCGCCACGGTCATCTGCTATAATGGGGAACTGTATTTCCTCTCCAAGATTATCCTTGATCCACTCCATCCACTTTAGATGCGAGAACACCTGATCCACACTCAATCCAATAACTTCTGCACCTATTTCCTTGAACTTATCCAATCTCTTCTGCATGGCGTAGAACTCTGTTGTGCACACTGGTGTGAAATCCGCTGGATGTGAGAATAGAACGAACCACTTGCCTGCAAAGTGGTCTGGCAACTTCATCTTTCCATGGGTTGTGTTAACCTCTACCTCCGGAAATTTTTCTCCTATTACTACCATCTTTCATCACCTCCTTTTTTTACTATTTTTCAAGATGCAAACATTGCACCAAACCTATGAAGCTTATCAAGCTTCTTTAATCAACCTCCTTTATATCTACCTCTAGAATCTCTTCCACATTACCCTTTATTGCCTTGCTCACCAAGCAATATTTATGCGTTATCTCCACAAGTTTTTCGGCCTTGCTTTTCTCTCCCCTAGCAATACTTAGTTTCACATTCAATTTCATCTTGTCAAACTTGAATCCCCTATCTGTGTCAATCCCTAGTATTGGCTTTACTATAACCTTAAGCTCATTTATATGCACTCCTATTTTCTCATTTATAGCTGTCATTGTAGTTATGAAGCATACTGCTAAAGCCGCTGGTAAGAGCTGTTCAGGCCAAGTTACATTTGGAGGAGGATTTATTGGACTAACGGTGAGGGGGTTATCCACCTCTAGCTCCATATCATGAATTTTCGTCTTGGTTCTTCCATCTCCAATCCAAACTGATTCTGCTGCTAGGAGCTCCCCTAAAGCTTCAAAATCTATGTTTTCCAAATCTTCACCAGATTTTTTCTCATCCATATTCCTACCTCCTTTTTATTCTATTTTTGCAAGTTTTCCAATCATTATCAGGGTAATCCCTTGGAATAGTAACTCAATGCCAACAAAGAGACCTACTAGAACAGTGGAGTTCCAATTTAGGAATACAAGCACTCCTAGAATCAAAGAAAGCACGCCTGAAATGATTGGTGTCCACCAGCCCTTGGTAGGACGAAGGGAATATGCTAGTAGGAAGGATACTACTCCTGCTATAATGAAGAAACTCCCCATCATCACTGTGAGCCCCACCAACGCATGGATTGGATATATTCCCATAAGTACGCCGATAATCAGCAGCACTATTCCAAGGGCTATTCCCCCCCATTTCCCAGCAGTGGACTTTATGCCCATTATTAGGAATGATATTCCTCCAATCACTAGCAGAGCTGCAATGAGATAAACTACTACTCCACTGGCTATCTCTGGAAATATTATCCCCAGTATACCAAGTATGAGTAGAACTATTCCTCCATTAATATACGATTTGGGGCTGATTACACCACCGGACTCTGCATATGCGTTGGCCATCTAGTTCACTCCAACGCTACTTCGTTCTGCCAGAGCCCATGAATATTGCAATAACTAAGTGCCATTAACTTGCCTTTCTTCTCACATTTAAAGTAGAACTTTGCCCTTGGCTCAGTTAGAGGATCACTGTGATTTGTAAAAGCTATGCGGCCCACCATTATAGGGAACTGTCCATCTTCTGGCTTGAAGTACAATTCAATCCACGCAATATGATGCTCCGGAGTGTTTGGATGTGGTACCTCTTTGCCAACGGCTACCTCTACCTCTATCATACTGCCATTCTTCTTGTATTCTATCACGGGTACATGCTTCTCTCCCTTCCAATCTCCACTCTTTATGGTTTCACTCAACATTTTTCATCACCTCCTTTTTATTCTCCTTCATTTACAAGAGGAGTGTAAGTTCTTGCCGCAAGCTCGCGATCAAGCATCAATAATCCCTGCGGATTATCACCAATCATTTTCAATTTCTGTATGATCTCCTCATCGTTTGCCTCTTCTTCAACCTGCTCATCCACATACCATTGCAATAAATTGAATGTTGCACGATCTTTCTTCTTCTCCGCTAAATCCACAAGCTCGTTTATACACTGGGTTATGTGCCTCTCATGCTTAAGGGTCTCATCAAAGGCATGCAATGGAGAACTCCACTCATGCGGTGGTTCTTTTATTGCATATAGCTTCACTCGGCCTCCACGCTCTATAAGGTACCTATAAAATTTCATCGCATGGTCCTTTTCCTCTTGGAACTGCACATACATCCAGTTTGCAAACCCTCTCAATCCTATGTCCTCAAAATAGGCGGACATAGAGAGATACAGGTACGCAGAGTACATCTCTTCATTTATTTGCTTATTTATCGCTTCTTCTATCTCCTTATCTATCATTTTATCACCTCCTTCTTACCTCAAAATTTCATAAAATTCTTCATAGGGCATTTTTGAAATATGCCCAAGCATTTCCTTAAACGCATTTTGGAACACCTCCTTGGTGTGGGAGTCATCATGCATCTCTTTAGAATTCCAATAGGTTATTATCAAGTACTTTGTTGGTTCTATGTTCATGTCTCTTAGCTCTCCAGGCAATCCAGAACCTATAGCGGACATACCACTTACCCTTAAAAACTGAGAACCTAAAAATCCTGGAAAGGTCTTTGTGGCACTGCAAAGCTCTCTAACCCTCTTTTCAAACTCTTTCTCATGACCTGGACGCACAGAAACATAATTAACTGCGCTGATTACTTCGTTTCCTTCCCACTCATAATTTTTCAACTCCTCTGTAGGGATGATTCTTGCATCTATTCCCATCTCTTCAAGCTTTTTCTTAGCGATTTTAGATTCGTAGCCAGTATCGCAGTACAGGGCTAGTTTCTTAATCTTTGAGAATTCTTTTAAAATTTCTTTATGAAACTCTATCTCTTCCACAGGAATATTTATGGCTCTTTTTATCCTTTTTTTCAGAAATTGAGTATGACTCCTAACATCCACCAAGAGTTCCTCCATGCAATCACCTCAAAACTTCACAAATTTCTCCTTTGGCGTTCCACAAACAGGGCACTTATCAGGTGGATCATCACCCATATATGTGTACCCACACACTGGGCAAATGTAAATATCCTTCCCTTCAATATCTTCCCCCTGCTCTGCTTTTCCTTTTGCCTCACCATACATGGTAGCATGTATCTTCTCAGCACTCAAAGCGTAATTGAAAGAGCTTTCTGCACCCTTCTCGCCGAAGTACTTTGCAAGCTCCAAGTATGCGGGATACATATCCTCCACTTCAAATGTCTCTCCCTCTATAGCAGTTTCAAGATTCTCGGAAGTGCTCTTCACATACCCCAAATTCCTCGCATGGTTCTTCGCATGCACAAATTCCGCATAAGATATCGCCTTGAAGAGCCGTGCTATGTTCTTCTTTCCTTCTCTTTCGGCAACTTCGGCAAATATGCTATACTTCATATGGGCCATGCTCTCTCCAGCAAACGCCTCTTCCAAACTCTTCTTAACCATTTTTCTCATTTTTTCACCCTTTATGACTTACAGACCACTATATTCATACCAAGGAGTGTCGTAATCTTCAAACTGCTTGAGGTTCTCTAATTCCTTTGAGAGTATTTCATAATGCCCCTGCTCCATATTTGCAAGAACCTGAAGCATTTTCTTAGTTTTATCATCATCCACAAAAGATTTCATACTTTCATAGAACTCCTTAGCCGCAAGCTCTGCTTTCATTGCATCCTCTATAATTTCGCTTAATAATCTGCTTTCAGAGGCATCAACCTGTGGAAGAGGCACTGGAGATTTATCAGGAACCTTAATATCCTCATTTGGAAAATAATTTTTATAAAGGCTCTCTAAATAAGACCTATGTTTTTTCTCCTCATTTGCAAGGAATAGTAAGCGATCTTTTAACAAAGCATTTTTTACTCTATCTGCAAGGGTTTCATAAACTTCCTTGCTCTCTATTTCACTCTTTATGGCCGCTAAAAGTACCGTCTTAAGGTCATAATTTTCCAAATTCATTTTATCACCTCCTTAAGGGTTTCAAGAACTTTCTCAACATGACCTTTTACTCTAACATTCTTCCATATTTTCACCACTTTGCCTTGGGGATCAATAAGATATGTAGTTCTTATGGTACCAAAGTATTCTCTCCCATAATTCTTCTTTTTTCCCCAAGCACTATATTTCTCCAACACCTCATGGTTTTCATCACTGAGCAGCAAGATATTTAGTTGATGCTTATTTATAAACTTTTCGTGAGATTTTGGAGAGTCCTTGCTTACACCTATAATAACTGCTCCAAGTTTTTCAAATTCATCTCGCATTTCAGTGAAATCCTTTGCTTCACGAGTGCAGCCAGAGGTGTTGTCCTTGGGATAGAAGTAAAGCACTACCCATTTCCCAAGGTAGTCATGCAAGCAATGCTCCTTACCCTCGTAATCAGGTAAGCAGAAGTCCTCTGCCATATCACCTTCCTTCATTTCAGAACACCTGCTTCCCTATGGTTATCCGCAATAATTCTTGCAAGATCTTTTATCTTTTCATAATCTTCTTTTCTGGGCAATCCCTTGATTAGCAATGGTTCCAATAACTCAACTTTCAAAGCTCCAAGATTTTCTTTTAGTATATCCACAGTTCTGCCACCCCATCCATACGAGCCCATTATTCCTATGAACTTGGCCTTTGGCTTAAGAGCATTGGCAAGATAGGCAGCATAAACTGCATAGGGATGTGGCCCTGCAAGCATTGTGGGCGTAGCTAAAATAATCGTTGTGACATCAACCATGTCTATTGCAATCTCTCCCAAATTGGCTGTGGTGAGATCCCTAACTTTAACTTCAACTCCTTCTTCGCCCAGGTAATCCACAAGTGCATCAACCATTTTCTTAGTGCTCCCATGCATTGAAACATAGAGAATTAGGACTTCATTCTTGGTATCAGGAGAGGTCCATTCCTTATAAGCATCAATTATGAACGTAGGATCACTGTATGCTGGCCCATGGCTCGGTGCTATTATTTTTGGCTCTAACTCCTCTATCTTCTTAATATTCCTCGTAATAATTTGTCGGAATGGCATCATTATTTCCGCATAGTACCTCTTTGCCTCATGATAAATCCTATCGTATTGCTCTGCAAATGTGTGCGATGTAGCGGCATGAGAACCAAAGAAATCACAGGTAAATGCTATCTTATCCTCTATTAAGAATGTAGTCATCGTCTCTGGCCAATGTACCCATGGAGTCATGATGAATTTGAGCGTTTTACCTCCAAGCTCTAATGTATCTCCTTCCTTAATTATGATGAAATCCTCGTCTTTCAGGTGCAACAAATCCTTTTCAAAGCCCATACATTTGGCATTTGTAACAACTTTCGCTCCATATTTCTCAATGAGATAAGGTATGCTTCCAGAGTGGTCCTGCTCAGCATGGTTTGAAACAATGTAATCTATTTTATCCACTTTCAACTCTTCCAAATTATCCAAGAGCTGCTCCAACTTCTCTGGCTCCACTGTATCTATAAGAGCTGTTTTCTTCTCTCCTTTCACAAGGTAAGCATTGTAGCTTGTGCCCTGAGGGAGAGGTACTATCTCATCAAATAGTGTTCTCTCCCAATCAATGGCACCTACATTGTAAACTCCATTGGCTATTTTCCTTATCATCTTTAATCCACCTTTTCAAACATGTCCTTGGATGCTCCACAGACAGGGCATACCCAGTCCTCAGGCAATTCCTCAAATGATGTGCCTGCGGGTACTCCATTATCTGGGTCCCCAACCTCTGGGTCATATATATATCCACAAACTGTGCATCTCCACTTCATTTTATCACCTCCTTTAATACTCCATATATCTATGCGCGTTATTGTATGAATTCATAAAAATTGTTAGGCGGTGGTCTCTGGCTAAAGATCCAGCCTTCATAGACCCAAAAATAGATGATACGGGTGGTCCATCTTGATACATTTAACTACCTCCTATGTAGGTAGCGGCTTTAGGCGGAGTTTTACCCTTCACAACTTTATGATAATAATCATAAGTCATGGGCGTGCCTTCGCCAATGCTCTCTGCTTCTACAACTTCCCCAATGAATAGGGTGTGAGTGCCAACATCTATGCTATTTACTACCTTTGCTTCCAAATAGCCAATTGAATAATCTAGAACTATGGGTGCTCCTGTGATTCCAATTTTATATTTCACATTTTCAAATTTATTTATATCCCTGCCTGAGCGGAATCCGAAGAGACCAATGAATTTGAAAGGTGCTTCAGTAGATAGTATTGATACACTAAAAACGCCACTATTTTTTATGTATTCGTATGTTAAATTTTCTCTGTTTATGCTTATAGCAATCTGTGGGGGCTTTGAAGTTATCTGAAATGCCGTATTGGCTATCTGTCCATTTAATTTCCCCTCTTTAACAGAGGATATCACATACATTCCGTATGATAGATTATGCAACACTTTTCTATCCATATTCAGAGTAATGAGTTTGATATATATAAATCTTTTGTTTGATATTCAAACTATTTACTATGAGAAAACTTTAATAACTATAA
The DNA here is from genome assembly GCA_015520565.1 of Candidatus Aciduliprofundum sp. Taxonomy (GTDB): domain Archaea; phylum Thermoplasmatota; class Thermoplasmata; order Thermoplasmatales; family Aciduliprofundaceae; genus Aciduliprofundum. Next base: position 23,792 of record WAPW01000006.1, read on the forward strand.
CTTATATAGGTATTTTAATGGACGATAAAGATAGAAAAATCATTGAAATTCTAAAAAATAATGCGAGAACTCCTTATACCGAAATAGCCAAAATTTTAGGAGTCACTGAAACAACTGTAAGGAAGAGAATTGCGGAGCTTGAAAAAGAAGGAGTTATAAAAAAATATACGATTGAGGTAGATCCTGAAAAATTGGGATATAAAACAGTTACAATTCTCGGTATGGATGTTGAGCCAAAATACTTGCTCCAAGCGTCAAGAAAACTAGCGGAAATTGAGCAAACCGTATGGGTAGCAACTTCAAGCGGAGATCATATGATTATGGCTGAAATATGGACTAAAAATGGTGAGGAGCTCTTTGATTTAATAACAGCCAAGATTGCAAAAATAAAAGGCGTGAAGGACCTATGTCCAGCAATTTTAATGGAGAGAATAAAGTAATAATGAATATAGAACCAGATGCAGAAGGTATATTCTTAGAGCGCATAAACAGGTTTTTAGGCAAGGTTAAGTATAATGGAAAAGATATTTTGGTGCATATACACGATCCAGGCCGCTTGGAAGAGCTCCTCTATAAAGGAAATTTAGTTTTACTTAAAAAATCCAAAAAAGCAGGTAGAAAAACAAAATGGGATATTTTAGCTGCAAGATACGAAGATAAATGGATTTTAGTAAACTCAAAATATCATAGGGAGATTTCAGAGAACATAATTGGTGAAGAAGACATATCTCCCTTTGGAAAATTAGAACTCATAAAACCAGAAGTTAAAGTTGGAGATAGTAGGATTGATTTTCTCCTTCTCAAAAATGGGAATAGAATATGGGTTGAAGTAAAGGGATGCACATTAAAAGATGGAGATTACGCACTCTTCCCAGATGCACCAACAAAGCGTGGAAAAAGGCATATTGAAGAGTTAGAAAAATTAATAAAAAATGGAGATGAGGGAGCCCTATTAATTTTGGTATTTCACAAAGATGCTAAATGCTTTAAACCAAATGAGGATAGGGATAAAGAATTCACTAAAGCATATTTCAAAGCATTAAACAATGGGTTAAAAGTTTATCCGGTAGTTCTTGAATATGATGGAAAGAGTGTAATATTTAGAGGATATATACCACCATGTCAAAAAAGTTTATGATGTCAAAATTATTAACCCTTTTATGAAGAGAATTGGAATTGTTGGTGGAACTTCTCCTGAATCAACAGTGTATTACTATAAAAATTTCATAGAAATTTCAAGGGAGCTCTTTCCAAAGAACTTTTATCCCGAGATGCTAATTTTTAATATAAATTTCAAAAAATTTAAAGATCTTGAAACTTGGGAGCTGAAAGAGAAATATCTGCTAGAAAGCATAAGAGCATTGGAAAATGCTGGTGCACAAGTCATAGGCATAGCGGCAAATACACCCCATATGGTTTTTGACTCTCTAAAAATAAAAGCCAAAGCTAAGATGGTAAGTATAATAGATGCAGTTGCTCAAGAGGCAAAAAAGAGAGGGTATAAGAAGCTCCTTTTACTGGGAACAAAGACCACTATGACTTCTGGATTTTATGTAGAAAAATTAAAGAAATATGGATTTATGGTGGATGTTCCCGAGGATTACATTGATGTAATTGATAGGATAATTTTTAATGAACTTTCCCAAGGAATATTGAAAAGTAAGAATACTCTTAAGGGAATTGTAGAAAAATACGATGTAGATGCTATAATCCTAGGATGCACAGAGCTCCCATTGGCTTTGAAAGAGGGAGATACAAAAACTCCCCTCTTAGACACTGCCGAGATACATATGAGGAGATTAATTGAAGAGGCAATGGAATAATCAATCCTTCCATGCCTCAATTTCAAATTTTTTCATAGTTTCCCCATCAAACCAAAATTTAGCAGAAAAATTAATGTTGTTTATAACTAATGACAACCAATAACGGTCATCCTCCCACATATCCTCGTAAGGTAGTTGATTTAAGGGAAACCACCCCGGTTTTGATTCTTCACTCTCGGTAGGCATCCCATCTAAATTTGCACGGAATACATAAACAAGCCAATCTTCCCCTTTTACATCATAAAATTTTATTCTACCCAACATTTTTAAATTTTTCACACCTGCATTCATCTCTTCATTGGCTTCTCTTATAGCACATTCCTCTGGAGTTTCCTCATCCCCTATTTTACCTCCAAGACCATTCCATTTTCCTGCACCATGACCCCTTTTCTTGTAATGAAGTAATATCTTCCCATTTTCTATTATGTGCACTACCACTGCTCTTATCATTAAATATGGTATGAGTTAGGAAGATAAAAATCCTCCGTCCACAGCCACCATTGCACCAGTCATATATGATGAGATATCGGAAGCTAAAACCAACGCAATTCTAGCCACTTCATCGGGCTCTCCAAATCTTCCCAAAGGCAATCTGTTCTTGAAATTTATCGCCGTTTTTATCATATTAATTCTTAGCTTTACTGCTGCTTCTTTCTTTAGCTTTTTAACTCCCTTAGTTTCAATACCTCCCGGAATTAGGGCATTTACCCTAAATCCTATTTTTCCATACTCTCTAGCCAATGCGCGGGTAAGTGCAATAACGCCCATCTTGCTAATATCATAATGTATCAAGCCAGTTGCAAAAGGTAAAATGGCCTCAATGGATGCAACATTTATTATAACCCCACCCTCTTTTTCCCTTCTCCTTATCATCTCTTGACACATCCAGAACACGGATTTCAGATTAACTTCTAAAATTTTATCTAAGAATTGTTCATCAACTTCAAGAAAATCCTTAAAAATGTATATACCTGCATTATTAACCAAGATATCCGGGGCCCTAGGAAGATTTTTCCACAAACTTATCACTTCATCTCTCTTTGATAAATCAACCCTATGCAAATTAACTTTTACTTTGTATTTCTCAAGCTCTTTCTTCTGCAGTTTAAGGCCCTCCATATCTATATCCACAAGTTCCAAATCTGCCCCCGCTTCTGCAAACCTGTGAGCTATAGCGGCACCAATTCCCGCAGCAGCGCCTGTTATAAGGGCACTCTTTCCCTTTAAGGATATTAGTTCATCTATTGTCTTAAATTCTTCCATTTTATCACCAAAATATTTATCTAGAGATAATACTTAAACATTTTGAAAATAGCAAAATTTATATTAACCCTTGCTTTAATCCTCACAAAGATTTAAAAAGGTGGTTTTATGAAGTCGCTGGTTAAGGAAGTGCTATCCAAGGCTGATGAAAGAGTTGGTGTTAAGCAAGAGCCAGCCATAACTAGTCCAGATGATGAAGAACTCATGTCCCTTTTACAAAAATTAAAAACAAACATAAAAGTTGTGGGTTGTGGAGGAGCTGGAAGCAACACAATTAATCGTACTATGGAAGAGGGCATAGTTGATGTAGAGTTAATAGCTGCCAATACTGATGCTCAGCATTTACTAATTACGAAGGCAAATCGTAAAATTTTGCTTGGAAAGAGGATAACAAGGGGCCTAGGTGCAGGAGCATTACCCCAAGTGGGAGAAGAGGCAGCAAGAGAGGTTGAAGATAAAATTAGGGAAGTTCTTCAAGGTGCAGATATAGTTTTCATAACCTGCGGCTTGGGAGGAGGCACAGGCACTGGTAGCGCACCTGTGGTGGCTCAAATTGCAAAAGAATTGGGAGCTCTCACAATTGCAATATGCACATTGCCATTCACAGCAGAGGGAAGAATGAGATTTGAAAACGCTATGTGGGGCTTGGAAAAATTAAAGCAATATGTAGATACAGTTATTACCATTCCAAATGATAAGCTATTAGACCTTGTTCCAAGATTGCCCTTGAACTTAGCATTTAAAGTTGCAGATGAAATTTTGATGCGCTCAATTAAGGGTCTTGCAGAGATGATTACCAAGCCGGGATTGGTGAATTTAGATTTCAATGATCTCAAAACCATAATGAAGGGTGGCGGAGTAGCCATGATTGGCCTCGGAGAGAGCGACTCGGAGAATAGAGCTGAGGAGGCGATAAAAGAGGCGTTGAATTCTCCATTGATAGAGGCAGATATAAGCGAGGCAAATGGGGCATTAATCAATGTGGTGGGCGGTGAGAATATGACGGTGAAGGAAGCAGAGAGCGTGGCAGAGTATGTGCAATCACAGATAAGCAAGGGAGCAAGGATGATTTGGGGCGCTTCTATAGACCCTTCATTGGGTAATACATTGAGGGTAATGGTGGTTCTCACAGGAGTAAAATCCCCATACATCCAAGGTCTTGAGGCCTTAGAAAAAACTAAGGAAGTTGATCTTATAAGGTGAAGAATATGGGCATAATTGAAAAAAGTGAAGAGGTTCAGAAAAGCTTAGAAAATTGGAGCGCAGGGTTTGGTAGAGGCAAGTATTCAAGGATACTAAAGATGGCAAGAAAGCCCACTAGAGAAGAGTACAGCAAAGTTCTCACCATAACTGGCCTAGGCATACTATTTATTGGAGGTGTTGGGTTTACCCTCTACTTCATATTTCAAGTTTGGCTTCAAATACCTTGAGGGATGAAAATGATTGATGTTAGTTTAAATTCTGAGCTTTTTAGAATTCCAGCTGGTAGGGTAGCTGAGATTGTTATCGTTGTATCAAATAAAGGTGATAAAAAGGAGAAGATTACATTTAAGATTGCATCAGAATTGCATATGAAGCAGCCAGATTTAGAATGGAGCTTTCATATAATTGGAGCAGAAAAAGAAGATGTGCATCTCCTAGTAACCACGGAAGAAAATAAAGAGCTTGAGTACGAGCTTCAAGTGCAGCCGCACAAGAGGAAGGAAATTTATGTGAATATAACCGCCCCAAGAGCCGCCGAAATTGGAGATTACGGAATATTCAAATTTGAAGTTATTCATTCTGAGGGTTTATGGAGCAAGGATGTAAGGATAAACATAGAAGCTGCCATTGTAGCTGTTAAAACCACAATAGGACAAGAGGTAAAAGTGGCAAGAGAAATAGGCATGAAGGCAAAAATTCATGAATGGAAGGAAATATTTTCCGTTCTTGCCCCCTATGATTTAAAGGGCTATGTATTTGTTGAAACTTCTAGACCTGACAAGGTTCTATCGCTCATAAGAGGAATAAAAGATGCAAAAGGAGTAGTTAAAGGAGAAATGCACATTGAGGAGATAAAGCATTATCTTACTCCAACTCCAAAGATACATCGCATCTCCGTAGGAGATATCGTAGAGCTTGTTGAAGGACCATTCAAAGGAGAGCATGCTAAAGTGATGCAAATTGACGAGGCAAAAAATGAAATAACGGTTGAGCTTTTTGAGGCAATGGTGCCTATACCAATAACCGTTAAAGCAGAAGCTGTTAGGCTATTAGAAAAGGAAGGTGAGTAATATGGGACAAGTAATAGAAGTGTTAGTTGAAGGCGGAAAAGCCACTCCGGGACCTCCCTTGGGTCCAGCTCTTGGTCCTATGGGAGTTAATGTTGCGCAAGTAGTTAAGGCTATAAATGAAAAAACGAAGGATTACGCTGGAATGCAAGTACCTGTAAAGATTGACATAGACCCAAAAACAAAGGAATATACCATAACTGTGGGAACTCCACCCACGAGCGCACTCATAAAGAAGGAGCTAGGTATAGAGAAGGGCTCCGGAAATGCAAGAACAGACAAAGTTGGAGATTTGAGCTTAGAGCAGGTAGTTAAGATTGCAAAGATGAAGAAGGATAATTCCCTATCTTACGATATTAAAGGTGTAGTTCTAGAAGTTTTGGGGACATGCGTCTCTATGGGAGTAACTGTGGAAGGCAAAGACCCTAGAGAGGTGCAAAAGCTTATAAAGAATAACGAAATCACCCTACCTAACTTGTAGGAGAGCCGAGGGCTCGCTTACTACAAGGAGGTGTTCAATTGCAAGATAATATCGTAGCTGCCGTGAAGGAGGCAATAGAAAAGTCGAAAGAGAGAAAGTTTTTAGAGAGTGTAGATTTGGCCATAAATTTAAAGGATGTTGATTTGAGCATTCCTAAGAATAGGATAAATGAGGAGGTTCTCTTACCATATGGCAGGGGCAAGAAGATAAAAATAGGGGTATTTGCTTCGGGAGAAACTGCATTAAAAGCAAAGAATTGTGCCGATTTGGTAATTGCTCCTGAAGAGATTGATAAACTTGCGGAAGATAAGAGAAAAGCAAGGAAAATAGCAAATCAATACGATTTCTTCCTTGCAGAAGCCCCTCTCATGGGGAAGATAGGTAAGAGCTTGGGTATAATCTTGGGTCCTCGTGGAAAGATGCCAAAACCTTTGCCTCCTGGTGCGGATCCATGCCCATTGGTAGAGAGATTAAAGAAAACTGTGAGAATGCGCTCAAGAGATAAGAGGACTTTCCATGTGGCTGTGGGCACAAAGGATATGGAGCCAGAAAAAATTGCAGAGAACATAGAGGAAGTAATAAAGAGATTGGAAACAAAGCTTGAAAGAGGACTGCAGAACATAGATAGTGTGTATGTGAAAACAACTATGGGCCCTGCAGTAAAGATAAAATTGAGGTGAGTTAGATGTCTCATGTTGCACCTTGGAAATATAAATTCGTGGACAAGCTTGCTAAGCTCGCAGAGGAATATCCAGTGGTGGGTATAGTTAATATAAACAACATTCCCGCGGCTCAAATGCAAAAGATGAGAAGAAATCTAAAAGATAAAGCCGTGTTTATTGTAGGCAAGAATAGATTGATTAAATTAGCCCTTGAAAAAGCAAATAAAAAGAATATAAAGGACCTTGCAAATTACATTGAGGGACAAACAGGTATAATTTTCACAAATATAAATGCATTTAAGCTTGAAAAATTGATGGAAGAAACCCAGACAAAAGCCCCGGCAAAGGGTGGCGAAATTGCTCCTGAGGATATAATTGTGCATGCTGGAGAAACACCCTTCAAGCCAGGCCCTATGATTAGCGAGTTCCAAAAGGTTGGATTACCAGCTGCTGTACAAAAGGGAAAGATTGTGATAAGGAAGGATACCGTGCTAGTTAAGAAGGGAGAGGTAATAAGCAAAGATGTAGCTCAAGTTCTCACTAAGCTTGAAATTTATCCCATGACAGTTGGCTTGGATTTGAGAGCTGCCTATGAGGATGAAATGGTATTTCCCAAGGATGTTCTCCATGTGGATACAGAGAAGGTCTATGGAGATGTGCTAAATGCAATACAGTATGCTATGAATCTTAGCGTAAATGCGGCATATCCAACCAAGCTAACGATGCCTATGCTCATAGGCAAAGCCGCAAGAGATGCAATGAATCTCGCAATAAACGGAGGCATAGTGAACAAATTCACATCAGAGCATATACTTAGGAAGGCGTATATGGAGATGCTCTCCCTTGCCTCTGCGCTTAGCGATGGTTTAGATGATGAGTTGAAAAATTTAATATCCAATAGGCAAATCCCGCCTTCAAATGAAGAAGGCAAGAAAGAAGAAAAAGTAGAGGAAAAGAAAGAAGAGGAGGAAGAAGAAAATAAGGAAGAAGAGGCCATTTCAGGCCTTGGAGCCCTATTTGGATAAAAGAAAAAGGAGGTATGAAAATGGAATATGTGTATAGTGCCCTGATCCTGCATTCGCTGGGAAAGGAAATAAATGAGGATGCAATAGCAAACATAATAAAAGCTGCTGGAGCAGAGCCAGATATGGCTAGGATAAAGGCATTGGTATCTGCACTAAGCGAGATAGACATTGATGAGGCAATAAAGAACGCAGCATTTGCACCAGTAGCAGCAGCGCCTGCAGCCGCAGCACCTAGCGGAGAGAAGGAAGAAAAGAAAGAGGAAGAGAAAAAGGAAGAGGAAGAAGAGGAAAAGAAAGAAGAGGAAGCTATAGCAGGTCTCGGAGCACTCTTCGGATAAACGGTGAGTAAATGCATAAGATTCTCACCTATACCCTTCTTTACTTTATACCCATAGTGCTTATAGGGTATGGGATTTGGCAGAATATACTCGCATTAATTGTAGGTATATCTTGGATGGCATCATCATTCTTGCTATTTGAAATACCAAAACATACTGATTAATCCAATATTTTTGAAATTTTATCTCCATAATAATGCAGATTTTTTACAGCCATACCGCTTTTTTTAGATACCATATCATTTGCATCCATCAAGGCAATTCCCACAGCAAGAGCTTTTTTATACTTCTCATCTCTAACATAAACGGCATCTCCCTCTCTCACATTAGGGTCTGCATCCACTATACCTGCTGCAAAAATATTGGCTCCGTTTAAAACATGCTTAACGGCACCCATATCCACGGTAACATAACTATGCTCAATGGGATGCTGGAGAAGGAGAAGCACCGTTGGATAGCACTTTCCTTCGTAAAAGAAATAGGAAGGTAAGCCATCCACAAGAATTACATTCTGCTCATTTTCCACAATTTCGTATGTCCCTTCAACCCATATATCCATGGCAAGATATTTTTTTATCTCTTTAATCTTCTTCTTTTTAAGATGGTACCTTTTCACTCATTTTCACCTCTTCCAATCTTTCTAAAGCCAATTCTGAACCCATACCCGCTGCAATTTCCAAATATTTAATTCCTTTTTTAATTTTTCCCAATGCAATATAGGATTCTCCAAGAAAGTAGTAGCTTTCCTTTGTCTTTATATCCATAAATATCTCAATAGCTTTCTCATATTTCCCATTATTCAATAGCGTTGCCCCTATGCGCATAATATATTCCCTATCATTCAAATCAAGTGAAAATTTGGAGTTATTAATTAAGAATTCTACAAATTTTTTCTCCCTTTTAAATTTCTCTGTGTTGTATTTATTTGCAATTTTCAATGCCTCTTCATATCTTCCAAGGGCCTCAAGTGCCAAACATTTCATATAATCTATATCCTCCGAGCTTTCTTCAATTTTCAAAATTTCTTCATATTTCCCAAGTTTGTAGAGAATATTTGCCCTTGTTAGATTATCAACGATTTCCAAAGTTTCCTTGTATTTTCCCATCTTTATGTATATCCTTGCTTTCTCCTCAGAATTCCCATATTTTAGAGCTTCTTCATAATATTTTAAGGATTCTGCATTATAGCCAAGGTATGAGTATATATCACCCAGCAATTCAAATGCTTTTATATGATTCTCAATTTTAACGGCCATCTTGAGAGACTCTATTGCCTCCTCATACCTTTCAAGCTTATAGAGCGTGTAGCCACGCCAGTACCAAGTATCTGCATACTCAGAATTCAACTCTATTGCTCTCTCTAAAGAATCAAGAGCTTCTTCGTAATGGCCCAAAGAGGATAGGGCATGGCCCTTGGCATGCCAAGCATAATCAAATTTTGGATTGATTTTTAAAGCTCTTTCGTGGAAGGGTATGGATTGCCTGTGCATGCCCATTTTATCCAAGGCATTACCTATGTTGTTCCATCCAATCTCATATTCTGAATTTATGCTCACCGATTTCATAAAATATGGAATAGATTCCATATATTTTCCCAGATTGTAAAGGGCATTTCCAAGATTGTTCCAAGTAACTTCGTCCCTAGCATCAATTTGCAAGGCCTTCCAGTAATAAAAAACTGCATTGCTTAGATTTCCCAATGTGTGCTCCAAATATCCTAAATTGTACCAAGCTTCCCTATAACCCTGATTTATACTTGTTGCTCTTTCATAGCATTCCCTCGCCTTCACATAGTTTCCTAAAGAGAAATAAAGAAAACCCAAATTGTTCCAAGCTTCCTCATTTTTCTCATTTATTTCTATGGCTTCTTGATATGCTTTCAATGCCTCTTCATATTTCTCCATACCAAGATATATGTTGCCAAGAACAACCAAATATGCATCGTCCCGGTTTTTCCCTATTAGCCCCTTTATTATTTTCTCCGCATCCTTAAAATATCCACATTCTGCAAGAACTATTGAAGATAGGTACAAAAATTCATCATTATCAAATTTTTTTAATCCTTCAAAAATTATCCTTTTCGCCTTCCTTTTCTTTCCAATCCTTGCATAGGTGCTAGCAAGGGATATATAGGCACTTTGAAATGCAGGATTCAAGGACAAAACTCTCTCGTATGCATTTATCGCCTCGCTATAATTTCTATTTTCAAAATAAGCATTTCCAAGATAGAACCAGAGCTCGTAATTCTCTGGCTCATCCTTCACTTTATTTTTAAAATAAGCGATGGCTTCATCGTAATAACCCTCAGAGATTAATTCTAAACCTCGCAGATGATTCTCAGGCACAATACAATTAATGCTTTTCATTTAATAATCTTTTCTTTACAATGAATATTATAGCTAATGCAGTCAATGTTGCAAGAAAATCAACAGTCCAATCCATTGGGTCACAGTGTCTTCCGGGCACAAAGTACTGGTGAAATTCATCAGTAGCAGCATATAGAGCAACAAAGATTAGGGTGTGATAATAATTCTTAAAGAAGAGATAGGCAGATATAGCATAGCCGAAATACAAAATAAAGTGAAATAAAGATGAATAAGGAGTTACCTGACTAGGAATATCCTTTCCCGGAGTGGCCGAGAGGGCAAAGATAAATAGAGAATAAAGAAATAGGATAATCAAATACTTACTTCTTCCCATATTTTCTTAACCCCATCTTGTATGCCCTGCGAGTGATGTGAACTCCAACTATGAGGAGTACATAGAGGGATACTAGAAGGAGAGAGAGCCATAAGCCCGGGCCTCTCACATATCTTCCAAAGAGAGCCGTAGGTGTATCTTTTACTGCTGAGATTAGTATTGTTTTATTACCAATGCTCAAATTTATAGTATAAATTCCTCTTGATAAATTCAATTGAATATAATAGAATGTTGCATTGTCCTTCACTACTCCTGATACATTACCCCTCTCCACCACCCGATGCATAGTTTGGTCCATAACAGAGTAATTCAAAGATGAGTTCGTTGTTTCATTGTATCTAGTAGTTATGTTGAACTGTGCATTCATATTTGTAGTTGAATATGGCTCTATGGTAACTTTAAAACCATCCTTTGCAAAAGTCCCTTGGGGCACATCACTAACATGATAAGAAAATGCCAAGAAGAAGAGCATTACTCCAACAATTATTGCGATAGAACCGTATATACCTCTCTCTTTACTCTTCCAAACACCAAGGAATTTGAAAATTAAAAATACAAATACGGGAGATATTATAGTTAAAATCCAAATATTCATTGAACCGAAAATTACAGCTACTGAGATTGCAAGCCCTATAAGGGGTTTCCCGTACTTCTTCCAATTATCCATGGCCTTGATTAAGTATAAGTGGTATTTAAAATATCCTCTCTATAACCGCTTTATTCTTGATGTCCCATTTACCTTTTCCACATGGTAAACAGTATTTGCAAGGTTCATCAGTTCTTTCTCGTGGCTCACGATTATTATCTGATCAGTATCCATCTTATCAAACACATCCTTCAATTTGTAAAGCTGGTCTTTGCTAAATCCATCGGTTGGCTCGTCAAGTATTAGCATATGAGATTCTAAATTCAAGCTTCTCTTAACCATGGTGTTTAAAGCTAATCTATAAGCAAGGGCTATAGATGTTCTTTCACCGCCGCTTAAGGAGTATATGGGCATATCAAATCTCTGGTATCTAACAATGGGCTTGAAATCTTCATCAATCGTAGCTTCATACTCGCTCTCCCCCATAATCTCATGGAACCAATCCTCAAATAATTGCCTAAATTCTTCATTTATGGCAAGCAATCTCAATCTCTCTATATCTTCCAAGGCAGGTGCTAACTCATCCTTTAGCCATTCTCCAAACTCGGCACGCTTCTTATAAATTTTAATCTCCTCTCGGAGCTTTTCAATCAATTTCCTCTTCTTATTAATTTCATTTCTCAACTCTTCAACTCTTTTTACTTTCTCCTCCTTTGCTCTCTTTACAGAGCTCAATTTCCCTTCAATCTCCCTGTATTCTTCGCTAAGCTTGTTAAATATATCATTGCTATAATTCAAAGAGCTTAGCTCTTTGCTCTTCTCTTCCAACTCTTTCTCCATCTCCTCAATCTGAAGCTGATAATCTTTTACCTCCTCAATTATTTTATTCTCCCTCTCCACACTCCTTTTCAGAGCATTGTACTCTTTCCAAATATTTCTCAATTTTTCAACCTCAGAATTAATATTGCTCAATTCCTCGCTTACCTTTTTCTTCTCTTCTTCGTCAAAGCTTGGCATATTTCTCTCTTCAATTTTTATTTCCTTCTCCGCTTCTTTGCCCTCCTTTATCAAATTCTCTATATTCTTTATTCTCTCCTCAGTCGCAGATAGTTCCCTAGAATTTTCTTGCAACTCCCTTATTTTTCCCTCAAGCTCGCGCATCTCTTTTTTTATCTTTACATCAGAAGCATTCGCCCTTTTGAGTTCTTCTTTTTTATTCTCAATCTTAGAAATTGTCTCACTAATCAATTTCTTCTTATGCTCCTCAGTGAGAGGTCTCTTACACTTGGGGCAAACTGCACCCAGAGATTTATAATCTTCAAGCTCTTTGCTAAGCTCCTCTATCTTTGTGTTTATAGCAGCAATTACTCCCCTTATCTCACTCCTCTTCTCTTCCAACTCTTTCTTCTTATTCTCCAACTCTTCAAGTTTTGCAATTTTATTTCTCAACTCATCTCTCTTTGAGTACAATTTCTCCAATTCTCCTTTTAGCTCTTCCGCCTTCTTTACCTTATCCTTCAAGACCCTTATTCGCTCTTGGGCCTTTTTGAATTTTATCTCCTTATCCATTATATCCTTGAGCTTTCTTTGCAATTCATCTCTCATTTTTTCAGCACTCTCATATCTTAGCGCTTCATTCTCCATACTCTTCATCTTTTCTTTCATAGCCCTAAGATCTTCAAGCTCCTTATTCGCTTTATTCAAATTCTCTTTGAACCCAGAAATTCTAGCTTTGAGCTTTTCAATATCTCTGCGGAGATTCTCATACCTATCCCTTAATTCTACGATCTCTTTCCATTCTTTGCTCTTTCTCGCGTACTCCTTTTCATATTGGGATATTTTCTCATTCAGCTCTTTTATCTCTTCCTCAATTTCTTTTATCTCCCTTTCTTTTTCTTCAAGCTCATTTTCTATCCTTCCAATCTCGTCCTCCTTGCTCTCAACAATTCCATACTCTGAGACCAAATCCTTGGAAACTATTCCAATATTCTCTCTCGCAACTTTGTACTCATCAAGCCTAAATATTCTGCGAATCACATCTAATCGCTCTTCTTCCTTCTTCCCAGTGCCCTCTAAAATTACCTTCATCATCTCTTGAGGTGTGTAAATTGCATACTTTACCACAGGCAAGGATTTTCTCTTGCTTGAACCAACATCAATGCCCATTAACTTTAAAACATAGTTTCTAACATCGCTCGCTGTTAATTTCACAACCCCCTCTGGTGTCTCAACTTCCGATTCTGTATTGCTTATGCCCTTGCCCTTCGCCTCCAAAACTCTTCTTATTTTGTACTCCTTCTCACCATGCTCAAAAATTATCTCTACGAATCCCCTATTTGTGCCCTTGCGCAGTAAGCTTCTGTAAAAATCTGGAGTGGAGTTGCCAAACAGGGCAAAATCAATGGACATTAGAATTGTAGTCTTTCCACTTCCTATATCCCCCTCAAAGAGAGTTATGCCCTTTCCCAATTCTATTTCTTGATCTTCATAGCTCCTTATGTTATGGAGATGAATCTTCCGTATTATCATCATCCCACCCCAAAGTCAAAAAGTGTTGGAGCTCCACTTTTTCTATTTTCATCCACCTTTTTCTTCTCCTCTACTTTTTCCTCCCTCTCCTCAACTTTAACATTGTCAATTAACTCTTGCAATTTGCTTCGCAGCTCTCTTGAGAAATCATCCTTGCGCATTCCCTCGGGCTGCTTCTCTTTAAGAATATTGAATGCCCTCCTTGTCACATCAATTCCATATTTTGAAATCTTTTTAAACACCCCTTCTTCTATCTCTTCCTTGCTCTCTGCCACAACATTTATCCTTTCTCTTTCTTTGGTTGTAAGGGAGTAAGTGTTGAGAAGAACATCAATTGCCGTCTCTCTTATATTCTCCCTGATTGAATGAAAATCTATATCACCAACTTTTCCAGAACGAAGCTCTCCTTTAACTTTGAGAATAACAACTTGCCCGCTATAATCCTCCTTGGATAATTCTAAAAGCTCTTTATTCAACTCTTCCGCACTATATCCATCCGCTTTTATTACTCTTTTGTAAAATTTGCACACTTCTACTGGCACAAATCTGGGCTTGAAATCTTCAACCATGTAAAAACCACGCTCTTTCAAAATATCTAAATCGTTGTAAGTGGCACCGAATAAAGCTCCGGGATATATCAATGGCTTCCCGTTCAGCTCGCTCTCTATCCTCTCGTGCAAATGGCCACCAGCATAGTAATCAAAGTCCTGAGGCAAGAGGGATTTGGGGAGTGCGTATCTATCTGGGATGTATGATGGTTTGAGCTCGCTTATGGTTGTATGAAAAACGAAGATTTTAGGATGCTCAATTCTCTCCAGATAATTTCTATCAATGTGCTCAAAGTACTCAACCTCCTGAGCAGAACTCAAGCCGGAAATGCCAAGAATATTCACTCCTGTTGCATCTTTAACTGGTAGAATTCTCAATTTCCCATCATAAACTTCATAATTCACGACCTTTTTGAAAAGGCCTGTAGAGCTCAAAACATCCAAGAGTGCGGTGGAGCCGGCGGAGAAGTCATGGGAGCCATAAATTGCGTATATTCTTATTCCCCTATCAACCGCATTTTTTAAAATCTCAACGGCTCTTCTAACAATCTCCATATCTGGTATGGGATTGTGAAACAAATCCCCAGCAATAATTATGAAATCCACCTGCTCCTCTATACTCTTATGCACTGCAATTTCAAATGCCTTCAAATTCAATTCTTTTAACTTTGGATTCTTGCTAAAAGCGCCAAGATGCGCATCGGCAATATGTGCAAATTTCATCGCCTCAAAGAAAGATTTGAGATATTTAAGAGTATCCACGAACCAATTTAGCTTTCTGGCAATATTTTCAAAATTCCTGCGTTTTCAACTCGTGCATATCCGTCCACCCTAAGAGCGAGGGATGGCCGTAATATGCAGTCACTGTGAAGATGATTGTATGAGTTAGATTAAGAGAAAGAGAATCAAAAAGCTTAATCTCAATGGCAAAACTCACACCGTAGAAATCTGCATTTTTCTTATCTTTATTTACACCCACTAATTTGTGACCATATTCCCATTCATCCAACATCATGGTATCGTGACTATTTGGATATGTGCTTGGGCTCCTGTCATACCACAGATTTGCACCTCTAAATACATAAGTATCAACATAGGAGATACCTGTGTATTCATCTTCTTCCTTGCTTCCATAATCATATCTTATCACCAATTTCTGAAGTATATAATCCCCGCTCTGCCGCTCTGCATAGGCGGTGAGATTTGCCTTGATGATATCGTAACCTTCTGGATCATAGAAATAGCCTTTAAGGGTAGAATATAGATAAACATCAAAATATGCATCTCTATTCTCAGCGCCCCCATGAAGATTCACCGAATCATTATCCTGCGCCGTGCGAATAAACACAAGGGTGCTATTCAACCTGGAAAAATCCACATCCGGTTTTTCCATCTCTTTCTCCGGTTTCCACCACTTCACCTTTGGCTGCGAGGCAAAATAGGCGCCTAAAAGAATGGCTATTACTATAATCACTCCAATTCCGATTAGCAGAGCTTTCATTCTCTTACTCATTTCTATATGTATACTCTTCGCCCCATTTTAATTTTTAGATGCGAACGCAAAGGTTAATACCAATTTTCCCATGCTTACACTATGAGAGCACTCATTAGCGTTTCAGATAAATCAGGACTGGAAGATTTTGCAAAATTCTTAGCCCAGAAAGGATACGAAATAATCGCCACGGGAGGAACTAAAAGATTTTTGGAGGAAAGAGGAATAAGGGCAATCTCCGTGGAAGAAATAACGGGCTATCCTGAAATTTTGAATGGCAGGGTAAAGACACTACATCCTGCAATCCATGGAGCAATTTTGGCTGAGAAGAATGAGGATTTGGATAAGTACAATCTCAAGGGCATTGATATGGTAGTTGTGAATCTTTACCCCTTTGAGAAGAATATAGGAAACGAGAGAGATATGATTGAGAATATTGACATTGGGGGCGTGGCCCTTCTAAGAGCAGCCGCCAAAAATTACAAGAGGGTGCTTGTAGTATCCTCACCTTCCCAGTACAAAGAGGTCATGGATGCAATGGAAAGAGGAGAAATAAATGAAGATTTCAGAAGAGAATATGCACTGGAGGCATTTGCATTAACCGCCTCTTACGACAGCATAATTTACAATGCATTCTGGAACAAATTTTACGAGGGTATGCCAGAGCATTTCCTGTATCATTCAAAGAAAAAAATGGAGCTAAGATATGGGGAGAATCCGCACCAGAAGGGTGCGCTATATATGGATGGAAATGTAGAATGGGAGCAGTTGCATGGAAAAAAATTGTCCTTTAACAATCTATACGATATGGATGCCGCTTGGAACATTGTGATGGAATTTGATAGACCTGCAGTGGCCATAATAAAGCATACAAACCCATGCGGTGCAGCATTGGGCGAAGATGTGAAAGAGGCCTATATGAAAGCTCTAAAGGGGGACCCAATATCCGCATACGGCAGCATAGTAGCTTCAAACAAAAAAGTGGATGGAGAGGCAGCAAAGGAGATGAAAAAATTGTTTATTGAAGTCCTAATTGCTCCTGATTTTACCCAAGATGCTTTAGAGATTTTAGAGAAGAAAAAGAATATAAGGATAATAAAAGTCAAAAAATGGAAAAAAGAGGGGTGGAATTTGAGAAGAATAGATGGGGGAATCTTGGTTCAGAACTGGGACACAAAAAAATTGGATGAGGTAAAATGCGTATCTAAGAGAATGCCCAATGAGAATGAGATGCGTGATTTAATATTCGCTTGGAGCATTGTTAGGTATGTGAAAAGCAACGCAATAGTTTTTGCAAAGAATGAGGCATTGGTGGGTGTTGGCGCAGGGCAGATGAGCCGTGTAGATTCTGTAAAAATAGCAGCTATGAAGGCAGGTGATAGAGCTAAGGGTGCAGTTATGGCATCCGATGCATTCTTCCCATTCAGAGACGCAATAGATGAAGCAGCAAAGGTTGGAGTAACAGCCGTGATTCAGCCAGGGGGCTCAAAGAGGGACAAGGAGGTTATAGAGGCAATAGATGAGCACAATATGGCAATGCTATTCACAGGATTTAGAGTATTCAGGCATTGAGGTGACCAATATGTATTTGACAAAAGAGGAAGAGAGAATTTTAGACGGAGAGTATGGGGAGAATTACGCAAAGATGATGAACATCCTTGTGAAGATTGGCGAAATTTACGGGGCAGATAAGCTTATACCAATAACATCCGCTCAATTATCTGGTGTATCATACAACACGATTGGTGATGCGGGCTTGCATTTCCTTAACTCCTTAAAAAATGTAAAAGTCGCAGTTAAAACAACATTAAATCCCCTAGCATTTGATGAGAGATACTTGGATGCTCTCCAAGTTGATGCTACACTATTTAAAAAACAGATGGAGATAATAAAAGCTTACAAAAATATGGGCGTTAAGACCACTGCCACTTGCACACCTTACTACTACGACAACATTCCAAAATTCGGAGAGCATATAGCTTGGGCCGAGAGCTCAGCAGTCATATATGCAAATTCAATTATAGGGGCAAGAACAAATAGAGAGGGTGCTGTAACAGCCCTAGCTTCTGCGATAATAGGCAAGACCCCAAACTATGGACTTCATTTAGATGAAGAAAGAAAAGCAACGCACATAGTAGAATTAGATTTTCAACCAGAGGGAGAAGATTTTCCGCTAATAGGCCTGCACATAGGGAAGAAAGTTCAAGGTATACCATACCTGAAAATTAAGGGAGATAACGATGATTTCAAGCTAATGGGCGCAGCTATGGCCGCCTCTGGAAGCATAGCAATGTACCATGTTGAGAATTTAACTCCTGAATACAAAAATGCAATCCAAGGAAATTTGGAGAGAATAGAAATAGAAAAAAATGAGATCGAAAAAATGAAAAAAAGTGTGGATGTAGAGCTGGTTGCAATAGGATGCCCTCATGTATCGCCCTCAGAGTTAAGAAAGATTGCAGAATTTGTAAAGGGAAAGAAAAAGAAGAGAGGTGTGGAATTTTGGGTTTTCGCTGCCAGAAGCGTCTGGGAAAATCACAAAGAGCTGATCAAAATAATAGAGAATTTTGGTGGTAAGGTTATGGTTGATACCTGCGTTGTGGTTAGTAATGCGGGCAAGATATTCCACAAAATAGGAACTACATCTGGAAAAGCGGCATTCTACCTGAGCAAGGATAAATTTGGAGGAGCAGAAGTGGTTGTTAAAGATTTATATACTCTTTTACGGAGCGTGATAGAATGATCTTAAAGGGAAGGAGCATAGTAGAGGGCTCTACGGAGGGAGAAGTAGTAAAATTTGATAAACCATTGGTAATTTTGAGCGATATTGACGAGAAAAAAGGGGAAATATTAGGAAGGGATATAAAGGGGAAAATCGTGGTATTTCCATGGGGTGCAGGAAGTACCGTGGGCTCATACACAATATACGGATTGAAGTATTATGGCAATTCACCAAAAGCATTCATTCTTAAAAAGGCAGAGACAATTGTTGCCGCAGGAGCAATAATAGCCAATATACCAACAGTGGACAAAATAGATATATCCAAGATAAGAGATGGAGCTCATGTAATCATTAGAAACAACGAGATTGAAATTAAATGATTATTTGACCTCTCCATCCACATACTTCATTATCTCGCCCATTTCAAAGGCCTCCAATTCTTCTATATTGAAGAACAAATAGGCCTCTTTCTCCTTTAATTTTTCTTTCATCTCGCCTATCATCTGAAGGAGCTTGTCAAGGCCATTTATAGCCAATAAGAGATCAAAGCAATCTACTATTATCAACTTTCCTCCTTTATCCAAGAATTTTAAAACACTGTCTTTTAACTTATCCAGCTCTTTTGGCTTTATTGTATTGCCAAAGGGTACATAAGAAATCCATAATGTCTCTACATTTTTAAGCTCGTATCTTTTCTTTATCTCCTCTGGGTCATCCTTTGTTATGAGCATTTTTCTCTCTTTCATTAAATCTTCTGGTATTCTATCCATCATTTTATCAAGATCACCACGGAATAGGTATACATTTCCCTTCTTTATCCTTTTCTCTTCTATCTTCACCCTAATGGGAGCACCGCATCTTGGACAAAAATCGTCCTCAGGAGCTAATTCTGCACCGCAGAATGGACAATACTCCTTATTTTTCTCCTTTTTAGGTTTGAAGGCAGTAGAATAAATATAATCAATAATATCTCTAGCGAGATTAATTGGAATACCTGTAGTATCAGCTAGCTGCTCTGGATCTGCCTCCATCAAATCATATACGCTTCCATACCCCATATTAAAAAGCAGTTCTGCTCTAGCATCGTCAATACCTGGTATGCTTTTAAATGCCTTAATTACCCAACGCTTGAATAGGGGGTTTATTCCAATAGTAATTCTATATCCCATTATGGGCCACTCAACAATGTATCCATATTCTGTATAGCTAAATTCAATATTTCTTGCCAAACATTTCTCTCTAATCTCATCATCATAGCCCCTTATCATTTTTATAGCTTCAGGATCTCCAGATATGCTCACATCAATCAGGTCATCAAAATCCATCTCAATATCCTTTCTCATAGAGTTAATTCTTCTTATAATTTCCCTTACCAATTTTATTCTCTGGGTTGTAGCATCCTGCTCACTTTGAATATAAATGTCTCCGTACTTAAATTCTATGTGCTTATAACCCTCGGGCACCTTTTTTATGTACTTTATCATATTCGGAGTTATTTTTATGATGAAACCTTCAATTCCAAGAGTGTATCCTCCCTTCTCCATAGCATCTACTATTTCTTTCATATTTTTTCTGCGAAGTAAGAAAGCTATTTTAGGGGCCCAAGCCCTATAGGATGCGCTTATTTCTTCCATATTTGGCTCAATCTCTATTTCCATTTCATTCCATTCTTCAGTTACTTGAAATATTAGTATGTTTTCAACATTCAAAATCAACGGCTTTAAGGGTTCTATATCATCAGCATAGGGTGTTACAAACACGACTTTCTTCAAAGGTTCCCTTTTTGAAATGTGCATTTTCTCTCTATACTTTCTCAATATCCTCAAAAACTCTCTTAATATATCTATAACCTTCATTTCCTGAGTTTCCCCTACTTCTAAACTTAAATCCTCTATACCCAGCTTATTTAAATTCTCTTTGGCGAAGTTTGGCATATAAGGATAGAGCATAATGAGAGAATCTTTAATGGGCCCTAATACTAGTGGATTCTTTCTTTTTAGGGGTATATAAAAATGGGATATATCTTCCACTATATAATCATAAATAATTTGGAACATCTCGGATATTTTCCCTCCTTTACCCAATTCTCTTATTTGCAACTTTATCTGATTATTTTTCCACTCAAGCCACTCATCTATATCCTCATAGGTAGATGTTGCTCCATAAATGCTCACATATCTTACAATATTCTCAACAATATTCCTTAACTTCTGAACTTTTTTTAAATTAGATTGATTTATCTCACCCCTCCTTTGTAAGAGCAAAACTGCCCTTTTAACCTCATCAACCTCAGATGGAACTTTATGCGCTAAATAAATAGTTTTTATAAACAAGTTACGGTAATAAGCTTTTAGCACTCCTTCTAATAAAATCTTAATGCGACTCCTTCTTTGATGTAAAAACATCAACGGAGAGGGTTCTTTAAAATTGTGAATATACGCTCCCAAAGCAGATAATTCAGGTTTTAATGCAAATCTCCTTTCCATTATGCTGCCACAAACAGGGCAATCTTTTATTTTAGAGCCATATTCTATATGACCACAATTAGGGCAATACAAAACAGGAAGTTTGTAACTACCCTCAGGTGAGGAGATATAAATTGTTTTTTTATTATCTTTCACAACCAAAGCGGGTACATACTCTTCCTTTAAAACATTCCCACATCTAGGGCATACCTTAATCGGTACCTCTCTTTCCTTAGAATATATAACTGAATATGAGGGTAATCTTCTTTTCAAAAGCCTAGCTTTTACATCGCCCCTTATTATAAACTTGCATCTTCCTGAGCCCTTTACCACATAATTTTCAAAATCAAAATTTTCAAGCTCTTCAAAACTTACCTTCCTTATCCTATTTTTAGGCACTTCAAGCTCATTAATTAAGAAATCTTTTAGTTTGTAAGGAGCAAGCCATGTTTCACCCAGAAGCTCAACAAGAGCATATTTATCATCATAGCCCAAATACACTCCAATGGGCTCCTCATCTTCATAAAAATCCCCAATAAAATAAATTCTCTTTCCTATTCTAACCTTAGCTATATTCTCCCTTACTACCCTTTTTATCTCCTTAACTTGAGATTCATTATAATGCTCATCGCATTTCTCACAATAGTACATATTTATGCTCTTAACCTTTACTTTACCCTTTTCCAAGAGCTGTTTTAACAATTTATCTATATCCCTTATAAACTCCTCACCTTCATAGATATTAGCATATGGAGCAATTTCCTTTAATTTACTTATATCGCTCTTGTTTAAAGAGTAAATTATATAGTGAATATTGGCTGACTCATTAAAAATCTTAAAAAATTTATATATAAAATCATAATAGATAATCTCATCTAAAATAAATGGAGATAAGGCATCGTAAATAGGATACGAATAAAAGTCCCGACTTTTTTCCACGAAAAGTATATTCTATTTCATAAATATATAATTATTGCCACCTCAAGAGATAAGGTATAAATAAATAACTCCCATGCTACCTTATGTTCCAGCACATATCCGATGTACTATCAGACGATTTCATAGGGAAAAAGGTTGCTCTACGAGGATGGATATACAGGAAGAGGAGAATGGGAAAAATAATATTTGTAGTTCTACGAGATTCTTCAGATATAATCCAATGTGTAGTGGAGAAGAAGAAAATAGGGAATGAAAAATTCAAAGAATTGGATAAAGTGGGTGTGGAATCATCGTTGGAGATTAAAGGAGTTGTGAGAAAAGAGGAAAGAGCACCTACAGGGTATGAAGTGGATGTTAATGATATAAATATTGTAGGTGCATCTTACCTTTTCCCCATTACGAAGGATAAAAGTGATGAATTTTTGCTAGATAACAGGCATTTATGGCTTAGAAGCAGGGAGATGAATGCCATACTTAAAATCAGGCACACCGTATTTGGAGCCATACACGAGTTTTTCAGAGAGAATGGATATTACGAAGTTCAAGGACCTATATTCGTCACGGGAGCTGTTGAAGGCGGCTCTACATTATTTGAAGTCCCATACTTCGGAAAAAAAGCTTACTTGTCTCAAAGTGCCCAGTTCTACCTTGAAACCTTCATATTCTCATTGGAGAAAGTTTACACAATTGCGCCGAGCTTTAGGGCAGAGAAGAGTAGAACAAGGAGGCATTTGACAGAGTATTGGCATGCAGAGGGAGAGGTTGCTTGGTATCACAATGAGGATATGATGAGAAGTGAGGAAGAGCTAATAATGCACATAGTTCAAAAGGTTCTTGAAGAGAGAGAGAAAGAATTGAAATTTTTAAATAGGAATATAGAAATATTAAAAAATCTGGAAAAACCATTTATAAGGATGAAGTACCAGGAGCTCATAGAATTTGCACAGGAGAATGGAATAAATATAGAATACGGAGATGACTTAGGTGCAGATGAAGAAACTGCAATAACGAAGAAGTTTGATAAACCAATATTCGTGACACATTATCCCATAGAAATAAAGCCATTTTACCATAGACCTGATCCCAATAACCCAAGAGTTGTTCTGTGCCACGACCTTCTAGCCCCAGAGGGATACGGAGAAATAATTGGTGGAGGAGAGAGAATATACAAATTAGATGTGCTTTTGAAGAGAATGGAAGATGAGGGTCTCGACCCAGAAGATTATTATTGGTATGTTGACTTGCGCAAGTATGGAAGCATCCCCCATGCGGGATTTGGCTTAGGAGTTGACCGCCTTGTCTGGTGGCTTGCAGGTCTCTCTCATATAAAATATGCCATACCATATCCAAGAACAATTAGAAGAACAAAACCATAAAAAAGAGAAAAATTAAGATTCTATTTTTTCTGCTTCTTCAATAACTTCTTTTGCCTCTTCTCCACTCTCAAGTTCTCCGGCAGCTAGTTGCTCTGCAAAGTGGCAAGCTACATAGTGCCCTGGCTCAACTTCCACAAGAGGTGGCTCCTTCACATCGCAAATACCCTTCTGTGCATAAGGGCAGCGAGGCCAGAATCTGCATCCAGGTGGAAGATTAATTGGGCTTGGTATTTCTCCCTTAATTTGCACCCTTCCATGCTTGTGGTCTGGATCTGGCACAGGAACTGCGGAAATAAGAGCTTTGGTATACGGATGCATTGGGTTAAACACAACTTCATCCGAATCGGCCATCTCTACTATTTTACCTAGATACATCACTGCCATCTTATCGGACATGTATCTAGAAACTGCTATATCGTGCGTGATGAAAAGATAAGGTATATTGTATTTGTCTCTTAAATCAAGCATTAAATTCATAACTCCAGCGCGAATTGATACATCAAGCATTGAAACAGGCTCATCTGCCACTATGAATTTAGGCCTTAGAACTAATGCTCTAGCAATTGCAACTCTCTGCCTCTGACCTCCACTCATCTCATGAGGATACCTATCCAAGTACTCTTCAGCAGGTCTTAATTCTGCATCTTCAAGTGCCTTAATAACCATTTCCACACGCTCATCGTAGCTCTCACCAATTCCATGTATGAGGAGAGGCTCCATCACTGTTTTTTCTACCGTAAATCTTGGATTTAATGACTCATAAGGATCCTGGAATATCATCTGCACATTTCTTCTGTAATTTTTTAATTCTTTACCCTTCAAAGTTGCAATATCCTGACCTTCAAATAGTATATTGCCCTCCGTGGGATCTTCAAGCCTTGTAAGCAATCTTCCCGTTGTTGTCTTACCGCAGCCAGATTCTCCCACTAGACCTAATATCTCTCCACTATGAATATCAAAGCTAATTCCATCTACAGCTTTCACATAAATTGGTTTACCCCATATCTTGAACATTCCGGTATGAAGCTCAAAGTACTTCTTAAGATTTCTCACCTTAATAATTACCTCTCTATTATCCTCATCACTCATTGCTCTCACCACCGCCAAGCTCACCATACAATTCCTCTGCAAAGTGACACTTTGAATAATGTCCCGGAGCAACTTCCACCACAGGTGGCTCTTCTTCCAAGCATATATCCTTAGCGTATGGACAGCGAGGAGCAAATCTACATCCCTTTGGTGGATTAGACAAATCAGGAGGAGAACCGGGTATGGCCTTGAGCCTCTGTTTCTTTTCCTTCTTTATGCTTGGGAACGCTGCTAGAAGAGCTTCCATGTATGGATGTGCCGTCTCCTTGAAAACCTGTCTTGTTGTACCTGTCTCCACAAGATGTCCTGCATACATCACGGCTATCTTATGAGCCATCTCTGCCACAACACTAACATCATGGGTAATGAGAATCATTGCAACTTTTTCCCTCTTCTGCAACTTAGCCATCTCACCCAAGATTCTATCCTGAGTAACTACATCCAATGCAGTTGTAGGCTCATCCGCTATGATAAGATCTGGATTCAAGGCAAGTGCCATAGCAATCATAGCTCTCTGCTTCATACCACCGCTGTACTCATGTGGGTAATTATCAATTCTATCCACAGGTATGCCAACTAACTTGTATAACTCCTCAACTCTCTTTCTTGCCTCCTCATCAGTGACATCCTCATGAGCTTTTATTGCCTCAATTATTTGGTCTCCAACTTTGAACACAGGATTGAAAGCGTTCATAGCTCCCTGGAAAATCATGGATATCCTCTTCCATCTGTACTTTCTCATTTCTGGATGAAACTCAACAATCCTTCTATAGCCAGGGTGTTTTTTACTAGGAACTGTACTCATCTGTATGAAATCCCTGCCATCAAATATCACCTTGCTTTTTTCCGTGTAATAGGCATTATTAGCCAATAGCTGTGTTATTCCGTAGCCAGTGGTTGTCTTACCGCAGCCAGATTCTCCCACTAGGCCCATAGTTTCTCCTTTTTCAAGCTTAAAGTTCACATCATCTACTGCATAGACCCAACCACCTTGGATTTCGTAATGTATTGAAAGATTTTTAACTTCTAATAATGTCTTCGCCATCTTAATCACCTCTTCCTCAAGCGTGGGTTAAGTATCTCATCGAAAGCCCTGCCTATTAGATAGAATCCAGTTGATATCAATGTAATTGCAAGGCCTGGAGGCAATAGCCACCACCATGCATACATCACTGCTCCAGCAGTTTGAATACTGTAAAGCATCTGTCCCCAAGATATTGCTTTAGGATCTCCGAGACCCAAGAAGCTAAGAGCTGCTTCTGTTAGAATAGCACCTGCAACTCCCAAAGTCATATACAGGAAAGAGTAGGGTAACACATTAGGGAATATGTGAGAGAACATTATTCTCCTATTACTTGCTCCTGCAACTCTAGCAGCATCCACGAAGGGCCTACCTCTCAATGATAATGTTTGAGCCCTAATAACCCTAGCTATTCCTGCCCATCCAAAGGCACTAATTACCATGATTATATTCCATATACTTGGCCCTAAAATAGCAGTTAATATGAGCAATATAGGCAGAGTTGGTATTGTTAACATTATATCCACGAATCTCATAAGAACTGTATCAGTAGCTCCTCCCTTGAAGCCAGAGTAAACTCCATAAAGGGTGCCTATCATAACCGAGATGAATGCTGCTGTTATACCTACAATGAATGCAACTCTTGAACCATAAACAAGCCAAGTCCATATATCATGACCCTTATCATCGGTACCAAGGATATAAGTATTTCCACTGAAATATTTACCTGGAGGCAGTGGAAGTACATTATTACCCTTTGGATTTACAAGTCCTATAGTATTAGTGTTACTACAGTAATACAATCCATATAAATCAAAGCTCGCAGTAGGAGAATACCTAGTACCTGAGAGAGAGCCCATGTATGTATAGAATGAAAGTTTGCCACCCTGCGGGTAGGGAAATGGCTCTAATTTCTTTGTATGATTATCGTAGTACATAAATGGGCTAACTATCATTTTTCCAGTACGTAGATAATCAGCAAAGTCCAAAACATACAACTGAAGTTCTTTGTTCTTTTCTTGAGTAACCACCAACATTTCACCGTTTTGGAGGATCATATTATTTAGAAGCACTGCCTTATGAGGAACCTCAATAGCACCAGTTGATGTGTGGGTGAATGGCTCCATTTCAAATGTTGAGCTAGATGCACCCTTTACATATTTATAGATATAAGTTTCATCTACGCTGCTAACATACTTTGCATTATAAACAGTAAAATTGCCTGAAGCATATGTAACCGATGGTGCTGCTGAAATAACACCATTTCCCATCTTCATTGTCCAATCATCCACAACGGCAGCATGACCAGAAGAGTCACCATTTGGTTTCATAACATAAACTACAGCTGCCCCATTTTCTTGAGATGGGAGAAATATATAATTTTTACCAACATCTGGGGCACCTGCATAATAGCCCAGCTCCGCTGTAAGCGCAAAGTCAAATACTGTTTTCACAATATGAGGAGTTGGTGTGATAGGCAACATACCGGGAGTTACAAAGGGCAGCGGGAATGTATGAGTATCAAACCCCTTATACACTATAGTTTCAGTTTGCAATGGCACAACTATGACATTTTGATCTTTAGATACATTCTGATTGTAAAGCTGGTCATTGTAAAATAGCAATGGCTTTTCAATTATCTTTTCAGAGTATACAGCATTTAAAACAGAGTATAAGCAATTCTTGGCGCTGGGCATATAAGAATCATTAGAATAAGTGTAGTAGTACCAGTAAACATTCATGTGATAGTCATCTCCAACAGCAATAAACCTTGATGGAAATACAGCAGCTCCCGGAGCATAGACTACAGGCGATGTTAAATTTCCAGAGGATGTAGTATCAACCTCAACCCATGTGGGTGTGAAATCCAAAGGCTCTACTACCATCCTGGAATACTGAGAATTAGGCATTAAATTGAATATATCATATATCACTAAGTGATCTTGGGTTGTAAATACTATCTCGCCATCCCAATTGGGATGTTGGCCTGGACCACTATAATGGTATTGCAAGTCAGATGTGGATGGAGCTAGAAATGCCATATGTGTCACTGTTTCCTGAGGGCCAAGTCCTGGTATACTACTCAATTGAAGTGTGAATCGAAGGGAATTCGTGGCCCATGGCTCTAAATTAGGACTTCCAACTCTCTTTGGATCCTGAGTAAATATTCCTTGAATACTCTTGCCATGATTTATTATTATCCAACTACCACCTTCTGATGGGGCTGTAACTAGTTGGGTATAACCAATTGTTATCCCTTCCACAGGAGCGTTGGAGTTAAAGGCATAAACATAAGGTCTTAGAGAATCTATGGATGGCGCTTCAAAGTGGGGAGTATAAGGGGTAAGGAATGGAGCAAATATAGCCATTACTAAGAACAGCAGAATTATTGCAAAGCCCGTTGCTCCATACTTGCTATGAATGAACATTTTCCATCCGCGACCCCAGCTCCTTTTCATGTGCCTTCTCATTTCATCCCATTTTGATACTTCTGCCAATTTTTACACCTCCTTATTGCAACCTCACTCTAGGATCTAAGACACCATACAGAATATCTGCAATTATGTTACCTCCTATCACCAAGAGAGAGATTATGAACAGTGTAGCACCTGCTAAGAAGTAGTCCTGAGCAAATAAAGCTTGTAGATATGTGTATCCAACACCATAGTAAGAGAATATCTGCTCCAAAATCACCGCACCACCTATAGCATAAGCCAATGCAAGAACGAAGGATGTTATGATAGGCAACTCTGCATTTCTCCTTGCGTGTTTATTTCTAACCACTTTTTCAGGCAAACCCTTAGCTTTTGCAGTTAGAATATAATCCTCTCCCAATGTCTCAAGCATAGAAGTCCTTTGGAGAAGAATCACTCCTGCAACCCCAAGAAGGACTATAACAGTCAAAGGAAGTATTAGATGCCATCCGTAATCTACGACAGCATAAAATGGATTCCCGGGGCATATACCGAGGGTTGCACATGTTGAGCCAATACCTGTGTAGCCCTGACTTGCAAATCCGTTTATAGGAGTCCAGCCCAAGCTATATGAGAATATCCACAAGAATACCAAAGCAAGCCAGAAGGATGGCATATTGTAGAAGAATAAGCTAGTACCAATCACCGCTCCCTCAGCGGCACCACCTCTTCTCCAGGCTATGTAGGTACCTAATGGAATACCTATTGCGTATGTTAGTATCGTAGCAAGACCAAACCAGAGCAATGTTCTTGGAACTCTTTGTGCAAGTATATTTGACACTGGCTGATGATATATGCTGGATATACCAAAATTGAAAGTAAACATATCCTTTAAGAAATAAAGATATCTTTCTACCATAGGCTTATCTGTAACATAGAGAAGAGCTATCTTCATATGCGAAGATATTGGAACATTCTTGAGAGGAATCTCTATAAGTATGTAATCATATTTCTTTGGCAATACACCAACGCTTTGTATAGACCTACCTAGCTTATCATAAACATACCAGTGATACTTGTACTGAGGGGGTACCGGGGCAGTGGATGAATTTTGGAGATATATCTGATTCAATGGTACCTTCTCCGATGATGAAAATACATAAACTCCATACTGCACTGTTTTATTGCCATATTGATATGTTTCATTCATAGTGAAGGACAAAGCTCTCGGATTAGTATTATATTTTAGAATTGTATAATAATATGTGAACTGCTGATTTGCATTTGGTATCTCAGAAGCAGGAACTTGAGTGAAATCTTTAGCTGTAAGATGCTCTATGTATTTATCTGCTAGTCCAAAAGATACGGCCATATTCGCTATATCTTCAGCTTTATAGTTTGGGTTTCCAAAGAACTGGTCCGTTGGATCTCCAGGCATGGCTTCAAAGAGAGCCCATATTAGACTAGTAACCACGAATATGGTAATCACAGCTTGAATAGTTCTCTTAACCAGATAAGGACCTAACCCTGCCATTATCGACCACCTACCACTTTGGCCTACAATGTTAATCATCCATTTAAACTTTACTCAACTCGCGTGAGAATATTTTTTATATAAAATTGTAATAGCGGCACTGGTGATAGGATGGAAGAGATACTTTGTGATATAGAGTTCTTGGAGGAAAACGGCGTGTTTATGGCTAAGCTTCAAAGTCCCCTAGGTGGATTAAGAGAGTATAGAGGCATTTCCTTTGAAGAAGTACTACACCAAGTTATGGTTGAATTACAACAGGAGTTTGAAGGTGTACTCTAATGTTTAATAAGAAGCAAAAAAGAGAATTCGTAGAAATAGTTGAAAAATGCGATTCACCTTGGATATGGATAGATATAACTACAACAATGGGTCCAACAACCCTTGAGAGATTCTTCA
The DNA here is from genome assembly GCA_015520565.1 of Candidatus Aciduliprofundum sp. Classification (GTDB taxonomy): domain Archaea; phylum Thermoplasmatota; class Thermoplasmata; order Thermoplasmatales; family Aciduliprofundaceae; genus Aciduliprofundum. Next base: position 53,465 of record WAPW01000006.1, read on the forward strand.
AGGAGATTTTTAAGGGAGATTTTTTGCATCATTGGTCACCAACATTTCCAGAGGGATACCTTGAGATCAAAAATAAAAAGAATATAGTTATTCATTGGATACTAGGAGAGAAAGATGAGATAATATCCTCCTCCCCACAGGAAGATGTGGATTTTGATAAAATTGATGATGCTTTATCATCTACAATAATACAAAATAGTGTTATAAGAATTTTTTCAGAAAAATATTAAAATTTAAGTGTGTATTCTACACGATCTTCCCCGTAGGCCTTTTTAACTTCGTTTATTCTGCCATGCTTCTCAAATAGAGATTGCAAAACGCCCTCTATGAAAGGATAATATTCCTTCTTTAGCTTAGATACTAAAAGCCAATAAGATTTTGTAGTTATGCTTCTGTATCCTGTATGAAATATAGGTAAATACTTGCGCATCACCAATACGAGTGTCTCCATGGTCTTTTTAGGGGGATATTTTCCTAGAACATTTCCAAAACTTACATCAATATTCTCTCCAAAATACTTTCCCATATCTAGTAATTCATTTTCGTCCAAAATATTCGTAGCAGCTTCAAGAACCCTAGCAAAATAATATCCTGGGTAATTCTCGTAGGGCTTAATGTCGGATTCTTTCATAAATATCACTCTTTTCTCATTCACCATATCCTTTAGCTTATTCAAACCTTCAATTCCCTTCTTTTTCGACACATAATCTATTATAAACTTAATTGACATACCCTGCACCATTTAAATCACCAAATATATTTTTGGATTAATGAGATTAGAAGTATTTAAATTTTTCCTAGCCCCTATTTTGGGAAACTACTTATAGGAGTATGGCTTAAAGATAACTATGACAAACGATGTAGAGAGATTGTTAAAAGAGACAGAAAAAATAATGCCTTCCGAGGACATGGTTTTTGAAGTGCTAAGAGATTTTATGAAGGATGAAATGAAGGACTACATAAAAAACAAAATGAAGGATAATCCAAAGATTGAAAAGGACATGAGAGACGCAATGATGATGTATGTAAATGCAAAAATAAAAGAGCTAGAAGCCACTACTTTATTAACAAAAGCCATTGGAGAGCTAGGCATAATCTTACTACCACCAGACATAAAGAAAGAGTTCATATCCAGCATATATAAGACATTCCAGAAAGAAATAGAGGAACTAGTTGAAAAGACCCTCTAATCCAGCAACTTTACCTTACCATCCACTATCTCTATATTTACTATGGTTTTTATCCCATGCCCTATTTTTTTCTCTATTTTTTCTAAGTTCCTGTTTTTGTTTACCACTACAACTATATCGCTTATCTTCGCACCAATCTTTTTTATTCCATCAACCACAGCTGTTATTGTACCTCCTGTGCTAAGAACATCATCCACCAAGAGCAATCTATCCGCGGGAGATATGGAGTTTATGTACAACTTTCCCTTTGAGTATCCTGTTTGCTGCTCAACCATAACCTCCCCAGGCAATCCATAGGGCCTCTTTCTTATAACAGTCATGGGCTTTGTTAATTCCATACTTAGCGCAACACCTATGGGTAGGCCCATGGCCTCTACTGCCACAATCTTATCAAAATTGTCAATATCTATTACCTTTATTATCTCATTAACAGCATCCTTGAGCACTGCAGGGTCTATTTCAGGAATGCCATCTGTAAGGGGATGAATAAAGTAGGGATAATTACCCTTCATTATTACGGGTGCATTTTTTAGAGATTCTTTTAAAAATTTCATTTTACCAGCTCCCACTTCTCACCATTTTTCTTAACCACTTTTCTCTTAGTAAGGTCTTTGAGCACCTCTGATATTATTCCTATGCGCACATCAATTTGAAATTGCTCCTTTAAAGCATTCTTAATCTCATACTTATCCTTAGGCTCGTATAATGTCTTCGGAATGAGATTTCGCATATCTTCATAAACATTCCATGGAAATATGAACCAAGTCCACTTATCCTCAGGTACTTCATCCGAATAGTAATCAGGCACATATTTTGAGTGCGTTATATGCAATAAAGTTGCACTTCTTATCTCTGATGGATTATGCCCTTTAATATGGTCCACCGCAAGTTTCAAGCTCTGGCCTGTATCGGTTACATCATCCACCACGAGCACCTTCTTGCCATCAATGCTTATCTGCAATCCTTGGGCAAGTTTTGCCTTACCATCTGGCGTGGCTGTCAATCCCCAGTGCTCTGTTTTCACAGCATACAAATCCTTGATATTGAGATAATCTGCGATCAATCTTGCGGGCACAAGTCCTCCACGGGCAAGTCCTATAA
>WAPW01000007.1 GCA_015520565.1 Candidatus Aciduliprofundum sp.
ATGTGGACGGACATGTGGTGTGGTGCAGTTGATGTATCATTTAAGGGAAAAATAGTAGATAGAGAGATAATGAAAGACCACAGCATGTGGCTCTTAGTAGAAGTTTTGCCTCACGAAAAAGAGTATGAGTTGGATTCATATTCTTCAAGGAATCCTCTATCTCAGAGGCTAAGCGATGGAGATATAATAGTTGAGTACCCCTCATCAAGAGATTATAAGCTTTAATCTTACAAATTATCCTCCGAAATTTTAATAAATTTTCTGCCACTTTGTTTAACATCCATAAAATCCCATCTTTTTAGAAGATCAACCCTATGCTAAAATTTTATTGTGTTAACATACTTTTCTCAAGCTTTATACCTTTTACCATGTGTTTTACCAAAAATAAAATATATGGATTATCACATTACATCATGTTAAACAATCGTTAAACGTGAGAAATATGATTGTAGGAGCAAGAATTCCAGATGAGCTAAAGATAAAAATTGAAGACCTATGCGAAAAGGAGGGAAAAACGATATCAGAGCTAATTAGAGAGCTTATTGAGAACTATGTTGAAGAGAGGGAGGAGGAATGGCAAAGGGTTAAGCTCGTGGCTAAAGTACCTCGCAACATACTCTCACAAGTTGACCTGTTCATTGAGAAGGGATATGCATTGGATAGGGAGCATGTGGTGAGCGAAGCCCTATCTTTATGGCTAAGAGTTAAAAAGATGGAGTACAGGAAGAATTGGAAAGAAGAGTTAATAGAGGCGCTTGATGGAACTTCACTTCTATAACGGGATGGGATGCGCGGCCAGGGCTAAAAACCCTGGCCTTAAAGCTCAGAAGGTGATGAATATGATTTGCGTTGTGTGTGGAAAAAAGGCAAAGTATAACGAAAAATTGAACATATACTACTGCCCAGAGCATGGGCTCACAACTTGGATAGAAGAGCATGATGAAGAGCTTATTCCCGAGGTGAGAAAGAATGCAGAGGCTGTACTGGGATAAATACACATATGAGGAGATTGAAGAAATAATAAAAAAGCAGCCCTTGGTCATACTTCCCATTGGAAGCGTGGAAGCGCATGGCCATCATCTACCCTTAAGTACAGATATGCTCCAGCCATTGTGGCTAGCAGAGGAAATTGCAAAAAGAATTAATGCTCTTATACTCCCACCAATTCACTACGGATGGACACAGGGACTATCATCATTTCCAGGAACAATATCCATTAGCTTTGACTCCCTTAGAGGGTTTGTAAAGGATATATTAAGAGAAGTGGCAAAGCATGGAATTAGAAAAATTATGGTGTTGTCAGGGCATGCTAGCACGAACCACATGGCAGCTTTGCGACTCGCTTGCGAGGATGTTTTAAAAGAATACAAGGATTTGAAAATAATGCTTCTTTCTGACTATAATATAGCATATAAATATCGTGGAAAATTAGTGCCTGAGGATGATAGCCATGCAGGGATAATTGAAACTTCTCGCATAATGGCAATTCGCCCAGAACTCGTTAAAGAGATTTACAAATTCAAAAAGAATCCTGTTGGAAAATATATGGTGCAAGTGGATTACAAGGGTATGGTTCCATACGCTACCTTTAGCAATCCGGAAGGAGCAAGCAAAGAGCTTGGAGAGAAATTAAATAAAATCATTCTGGAAGAGCTTCTAAAAATAATAAAAGAAAATTTTGAAATTTAATGTCTTCTTTTTATTGCTATAAACGCCACCACTGCTACTATTAAAATCGGTAAGAAGGCACTGAATTCTGGTATCTCGGATGATGTCCATAGAGAGCCATAGTCATGCTTTGCAGTGTAATCATACCACACAAAATAGTATGTATTTGTTTCATTATTATAGGCTACATCCTGCCATTCTTCACTATCTGTAGTATTGGAGATTACTAGTGGCTGTGAGAGCAATGCATTACCTTTTATATCGTAAGTCATTGCCACTATATCGTAACTCTCATTTGTCCATACAGCAATGAAAGAGTTTCCGTTGTAAGCTATCCCCACAAAGGATACACCATACTTGTTACTAGTTCCTATATTGAAAGTATTACCTAAGGTGCCATTTGTTGCATTTATATATACACCATGTACATCGTAGGGAGAGTTATAATTAACATATGCCACAAAAAACACCCCTGAACCTCCCTCAGCAGATGGATAATCATACTTTGTATTATTTGCCACTCCATTTGCAATTAAAAAATCTCCTGTAAGGGCATTTTCATTTGAATCAAATATCTTGCCAGTAATGTTATAAAGGCCTGATATCCCAGAATAATTTCTCCATAGAACTATAAAGTGGCTAGTTGAACCATCATATGCAACAAAATTGTCCGCATGAGAATGTGTATCAGAAGATACTTTAAATTCCGCACCCAGTATAGGTGTATTTGGATCCGATGCATTATATTCTACAGTTCTTCCATAGTTGTGATTATTAGAATCACTCCAAACAACTAAGAATTTTCCATCTCCATATGCTAATCCCAATCCAGTAGTAGCAATATCTGAAGCTATAGTAAAATTGTCTGTTTTTTCTATGATACCACTATCCCAATGCAAGAAAGTTCCGTTTAGATTGCTTCCGTTATTCCATGCAATAAGCAAAGCTTTATCCATGGAATCCACTGCTATCCTGAAATACCAACTATCCACATCACTCACTGCTAACTTTGTATTTTCAATATTTCCCGTGGTTGCATTTACAAATGTGATTGTTAATTTTCCATAATTTACAGTACCTGCTATGAACATATCTCCAGCACTAACAACCTGTGGATTCTTATATCCTGAGCCTAAATCTTGCTGAACCGCCATATAACCCAAAGAAGTAACCTTGTTCTCTGAAACTCTAGGAGCAGCACTAAACATCAAAAAAATTACACTACTTACTATTAGTAGCACAATTACTGCGCTGATAAGAATTTTCCACTTTGGTGATTGCTTTTTATTCTTTAAGCCCTCTCCTATAAAGCCATCTCTTGCTTTAAGTCCTCCCATCCAAACACCTCACAAACATTATGTGATTTGAAATATTTATAATTTTCATTTGTGCAAAGAGGAATTAAGAAATTATTTTTTATTCCTTAATTTCACAATTACAGCAATGCCTGCAGCCGCTACAAAGATGAAAAATGCATTCAACTCAGGAATGCTCTGCGTATTCTGCGCTCTGGGTGTGGGTGAAGATTCATCATAGAAATCATGAGAGGGGTTATCAGTATCCTCAGCGTTATAATATCTTGCAAGGGAATGCCCCTCACTAACATCTTTAGCAGCATTATTGCTTCCCATATCCCCTCCACTTCCATACCACATTGCATCAACTTCATTTTTAGAAGCATCAAAGAGATGCACATCATCACCTGTATTAGCCATCTGTAAATTACCCTCTACACTCACATCTGGTATGGAATTACTTGTATTCGTGTCAAAATCAGGAGTTACACCTGGAAATAAAGAGTTAAACTGGCCTTTGTAAGTTGCATCGTTCACAACGAGTATATATCCTCCTGCAACAATTTTAATATCAGAAGGAAACACCCAATAACCCTCATATCTCGTTGTATTAAAATAAGGATTATCTGTAAGAATCCATCCCGAAATGTCCACATCGCTGCTCGTGGGATTGTACAGCTCTATCCATTCACACTGCGGCTCTGAATATCCGGATTTAACATCGTAATAAACTTCGTTTATAACAACATGATCTGCGGTTGCCCC
>WAPW01000008.1 GCA_015520565.1 Candidatus Aciduliprofundum sp.
CTTAAAGTATGGGGAAAAAAGCGCAGAGGATGAAAACAAAGAAATTGCAAGGTTCTTTAGAAGTTTGAAAGATTTGAAAATCACAGTGCTAATCCTTTCAGAGATGACAGATTTATCAAACTACACTCCCGAGCATTATATGGCCCATGGCCTTATCTTTCTACACAATTTTCTAAATGGACACACCATGACAAGGGCAATTCAGATAATAAAGATGAGAGGCACGGCTCACGACTGCGATATGCATAGGATGGAGATAACTCAAAATGGAATTAGAGTTTATTCCACGAAGGTGTGAGCTATGAAGTGCCCAATTTGTGGCTCAACAAATGTTACGAAACTCAAAACTGGAAGCTATAGATGCAACGATTGCGGTTTTGTTTTCTATCCTACAAAAGAGGTAATAATTGATATGCGTGACCTTCTAACAGGGGATGAATTAACGGAGGAGGAAATAAATGAATTGGGAGAGAAGATAAAAGAGCAAACTAAGGATGTTAGCGAAAAGATATTTGGAAAGAACGCAAAGAATGTATTTAGAGCATTGAGCTCTCTAGACGAAATTTTAGCGCAGTACAATGAGGATGATAGAGTATTTGGAATATTCGCAGATTTCTCAGGAAGTGTTAAAGGCACGGTTATGGTGATGGTTCAAGAGAATGAGATTGATACTATAAGAAAAATTTACAAAAAAGATGGAATTATAGAAGCTTTAAAAGAGCTGGGAAAAGAAACCGCTAGGGGATTCAAAGATATTTTCAAAGAGGATATAATTCTTGAAGGAGTCAACATTGCATACGATACCATACCTTCAATGATAAATTATCTAATATCAGAGCTTGCAGGAGAGAAAAACATGATTTTGAATGTAAAAATGCTTGTTGATAGGGTACCAAAGGGAGAAATAATCTTCGTTCCTCAAAAAGAGAGCATAAAATATTTAAAGAGTGTGCTTGGGAGCTGATCTATGCGTATTATTGTAATAATCTCCAAGCATCCTTGTTGATTCTTTTTCCATCTTTTCATCGTATATCTTTATCCAAGTAACTTTATCCTTCTTCATAGTTAAAGATGATAAAAAAGAGAATTTAAATAAAACGCTGTGAAAATCTAAGGTTGTAATCAAAATTGATTTCGTCTCTTTAAAAATCTTGGAAGAGATAGTGTTTTTATTCTCCTATCCTGCCTCCTTATTGCCCTGATCATAGTTCTCTCCGTTCTGACATTTACCTCCTCTACAGGTATCTCTTTGCCCTCTGTGACTTCATAGCTTCTAGCTTTCCTGCTATCCTCTTTTCCCCTCTTGTAAATCTCCCAGAACTCGTACTCAATTCCCTCTTCTCTCGCAAGGGATTCTAATTTCCGTAGCTCTCTCTTGACCCATCCAATTGATTCGTAGTGTCCATAGTAGCCCACTTCGTAGCCAAGTATATACGCCCTCTTGAGTATATCTTCCCTTTTACCACTCATTTTTACTCCTCAGTATATTTGCACATATCTATTTAACATTACTGGCGGGATGTTTATCACCTTATAGATTGGTATCCCAAGTCCCGGCACTATCTTCATCGTCAGTTTTGTTTGTGGCGTTAGAGTTAATCCAACATCTCTGGCATTTATGTACATAACAATTATTGCACCTTCTTCAAGTATATAGCTCTGCCTGAACTCCCCAGATGGGTCGTTTATAACGCTTACACCGTAATGCGTGGCATCTGCTGCTTCAACTCCAAATCCGCTTGAATTAAGCTTTAAAGATGCTTCAACCTTGCCATCTGTAAGCTCAACAATAACCGTGTTGAAATCAACAGGCTTAGATCCCGGACCTAAAGAGAGTTTTATTTGCAATACTTGAATTGAATTTTGAGGCACTATAATCTCGCCGTAATTTGACGCATTGTCCACTGGAACTACAAGGTAGTAATAAGTTTGGTAGGGCATGTACCTATAATCATTGAAACTTGTAGTATTCACAATGGCATAGGGCTCAGTGTTGAAAACTTCTGTGGTGGAAACATCTAGATAATTTGTAGAGCGATAAATGTAGTATGCCTTAATTCCACTCTGATTATCCTTAGCTGCGCTCCATTCCAGATGTATGTAATATTGCGATGTTTCTGCCCTTAAACCACTTATTGAGGATGGCTTTGTTGTATCTACCCTTGTAACCTCAATGCTTGATGTACTTGCCGTATATAGCGCTTCATTTCCTGCCCTATCAACTCCAAGAATAGCATAGTACCAAGTTCCATTTGCAGGTGGATAATCCATATAGCTCCTAACATTTGGGCCCACAGTGGCAATTAGTGTAGCATTGTTCAAATTGGAAGATGTTATTTCGCTCCGAGACCTGTATATTTTTTGATATGCCATTCCACTTCCACTATCGCTGGCAGTCCAAGAAAGCATAACCCCATATCCTGCAGGGGTTATAGAATCTAAATTCCCAGATGGCGCAGATGTATCTGGTGTGCCTGTACCCGTGTAAACGGTTTGATTCACAGCAGAATAAAGAACATAATTGCCGGCTCTGTCGTAGCCAATTATTGCATATCCGTAATACTTGCTAGCATTCACGCCATAATCTACATAACTCCTATCATTCCCAAACCCAGAGGTAAAGGTAGCAACCAAGGTTCCTACATTCTTTATGTAATTCACATCCTCAAGCACATACTTTATTGTGGATGGATCTCCACTAACCCTGTAAAGCTCCTCTTTCCACATACCACTTTCCCAATCAACAGCTGAGTTCCAAACTATCTTTACAGATAGAGGGTCTGTGCTATTTACACTCACATTTAATATAACTCCTCCCCTTGGTGGCTGAGTATCGCTATGAATAGGTGCCTTAACGCTTATAACTGAGGGGTCTTTTCCATCAATATCCCTATCTCCAAGAATATTCAATATTCGCAGTGAACTTGTAATCTGTGAGGTTACATCAGATGCTACCTTTTCCCCCTGCTCCCTCAATGTAACGCCCACATATATAATTAGGGAGGATGCAATAGCGGCCACTATGATTATAGCTATGAATAGTATCAATGTTGCAATGCCTATATCACCCTCTTCTTTCCTGTATATCTTTTTCATATTTTCAACCACCCAAGTTTCTTATTTAAATAATTATGTGTGATTATCAAACGATAAAATCACTTGAGAAATAAATTTAATACGAGCATCCATGTCCATCTATGAAGGTATTTCTCACAAGGAAAATACCAGAGGATGGAATAAAAATCCTCAAAAATGCAGGATTGGAAATTGAGATATTCCCCCATAATAAAATCCCAAAGAAAGATGAGATAATTGCAGGAGTGAGGGATGCAGATGCTTTAATATCCCTTCTAACAGATAAGATAGATAAGGAAATAATTGACTCTGCACCAAGATTGAAAGTTATAGGAAATTACGCTGTGGGATACAACAACATAGATGTAGAGTATGCAAAGAAAAAGGGAATAATCGTTACAAACACTCCCGGAGTGCTAACAGATGCAACCGCTGACCTAACATTCGCATTAATTTTAGCGGCAGCTAGAAGAGTTGTTGAGGGAGATAAATTCATAAGGCAAGGAAAATTCAAAGGCTGGGCACCAATGCTCATGCTCGGAAAGGATATATGGGGTGCTACAATAGGCATAATAGGTGCGGGGCGCATAGGGCAGGCAGTAGCGAGAAGAGCAAAAGGTTTCAATATGCGCATCCTCTACTATTCTCGCACAAGAAAAGAAGAAATGGACGGGTTAGGAGCAAAATTCGTTTCTCTGGAAGAATTGCTAAGGGAATCGGATATAATAACTCTTCATGTTCCCCTAACACCTGAGACAAGGCGCTTGCTAGATTACGAGGAATTTGAAATTATGAAAGATGGGGCAATACTAATAAACACAGCAAGGGGTGAAGTTGTGAATGAAGAAGCAATACTCAAAGCCCTAAAATCTGGGAAATTATTCGCTGCAGGACTTGATGTTTTCTACAACGAGCCAAATGTCAATCCAGAGCTTTTCAAGATGGATAATGTTGTGCTCACACCCCACATAGGAAGTGCCACCGAGAGAACTCGCAGAAAAATGGCAGAGATAGTATGCAGCGATGTAGTTAGAGTGCTCAGAGGAGAGGAGCCGGTGAATAGGGTAGCGTGAAGCACTAACCCTGAAGAGATTAAATTTAGCTTCTATACTTATTTCGGGGCAAGGTTTTTATTCTCAAACTGGATATCTTTATTAATGGGCAAGAGCATAAAGCTTCGGAATAACTTCCCTAACAGAAAGATTATGCGAAATGCGCATAATCCTAAGTTAAACGACATTGGGCTGCGGGCTAGGAGGGATGAGTAAGTTATGAAACTTAAAAATAATACCCGAAAAAATCAATGGAAAAACTATCTTAACAACTTATTAGATAAATTTAGAGATGAATACGCTAAATTGAGAGAAGATGGAAGAAAACGTATCCCTTACAACTTATATTTTACTGAACCGTGTCAAATCGAAGTTATTGAGTTTTTAGAGTCACCATATCAAATTTTAATAATCTCACACGATAAGGATAGAAAAGATAGAGAATTTTGTATGCATATATATCCGGAGCTAAATAAAGCGACTTATCCACAATACATTCAAAAAGATATCTTATCGGACAATAAATGGGATAGAGAGGTAACAGCAATAGACGGTAAGAAACGTAACTTAAAGGATCTATTAGAGGACTTCTTTGTGGATGCTTTTAAGTGGTTTGAAAAGCAAGCATTTGTGAAATACGATAAACCAAACATCTTTAGAAATGGAAATGCTATCACGGAAGACATTGGCGTATGGCTAATAAAGGGAGATTTATTAGAGCTTGAACCCTCTGACATAGTTTCAGAAGTTTGTAGAGAGTCTCCTTACAAATATTGTCTTCCATCGGAAGACCGAAAGATGTTAAAACCTAAAGGAAAGGATGCTGAAAAAGGTTTTGTATATTATATGAGTACTGGAGACTACATATACGTAGAAACACATGAAAAATATGAAGATTTAGAAAAGTATAGAGTGAAATCGTTCAAAGAAGCAGAGAAGATTATTAGAAAACCTACGAAGAGTAAAATCAAAGGGTTTGGAGTGTATTTATATCCACCCGTCTGGGTTGATGAAGTTCCAAAGATACCATTTAATCAGAGGATTTGGAGCGAAATTGCTATTCTTTTTGGTCAAAAAGCTGTTGAAACTACTTACAATGGGAATGTTCTTATTATAACCAAAGACGGCTTCATAGCAGTTGGAATTGATGACAAGTATGAAGCACTCAAAGAATTAAACACAATAATGGCTTCTGCTTTAATTAATGAAATACCAGCAACATCCATAAAAGAATTTGAGTTAGGAGAAGTTACAATAGACGTCCAAACAAAAGCTATTACAAGTTCTCTTATAAGGCTGTCTTCTTTAAGAAATATTTTTGGTTCATCAATCGCACAACTATTAATTCATAGGGAAAGTCATAGGGGAATAATCTCAAGCAAAACTTTACTTAGTATAATAAAAATAGCCGAGAAAATATCTAAAGATGATGAGTTGCGGGTTCTATCTTTAATTCTACTCGAAGCTTACACACACTTGATTAATATGGAGTATTCTGCTGCATTTTTACTTAGCTGGTATATCATAGAACATGATTTAATGGTAAAATGGGATAAAATGTTAAATAATAGAGGGATTACTGGTGAAAGAAAGAGAAAGCTTAGGAGTCATTTACTCTATAAAACAGCAGATCGCGTTATCGAGATTCTCAATCTACTGTCAAAAATCCCAGATGATGATTATTCTGAACTTATGAAACTCAAAGATATAAGAAATGATATAATACATAACGGAAAAACACCATCTAAAAAGGACGCAGAAAAATGTTTTGATTCTGCAATTGACATTATAAAACGTTTAATAAAGGAGGTGAATTAGTATATGTCGCATAATTTCAATTATAAACGCCCGCAGCCCAACGCTGCGCCTCTTCGGGGCTTGCCTTCGCTATCGCTCAGGTCGTTTAACATGCGACTATGCGGTTCGCTCCGCTCACCCAAACCACCATATTGGGTGGCTTCGCATACCCGCCCAACGTTGTCCGCCATAGCCTTTAGGAGGGTTTAATAATGAACAAAGGTTCAGTTTGGAGAAAATGGGATTTACACGTTCATACTCCCGCCTCTTATTACCACAATTTTAGATTTTCAAGTGAGAGGGAACAGGAAAAGTATAATGATAACATTTGGGAAAAGTACATCGATGAATTGGAAAAAATTAAAGATGTCGCTGTTATTGGAATTACAGACTATTTTTCCATAGAAGGTTACAAAAAGGTACTAGGATATAGGCAAAAGGGTCGATTGCAGAATTTTGATTTGATACTTCCAAACATTGAATTTAGATTGGATAAGTTCATTTCGAGTAGAAAAGATGAAAATCCTAAAAGATTGAATTTCCATGTTATCTTCAGCAATGAAATTGAACCTGAAAAAATTGAGAAAGAGTTTTTGGAAGAGTTACATATCAAAACTCCCTATGGAGAAAAGAGAAAGCTTACTAGAGAGAATATCGAAGAGATTGGTCGGACTTTAAAAGAGCAACACGAGGCGTTTAGGGACAAATCGGATTACTTCGTTGGCTGTATGAATATTACAGTTTCTCTCGATGAAATAATAGAAGTCTTGAACAAAAAGAAATCAATTTTTGGCGGGAAATACATGCTTGTGTTACCCGAGGAGAGATGGAATCTAATAGATTGGAATGGACAAGACCATCTCACCCGAAAGGAACTCCTTGTAAAATCTCATGCAATCTTCTCATCAAATCCAAATACGAGAGATTGGGCTTTAGGTAAAAGACACAATAGTCCACGGGATTTTATCAAAGAATTTGGCTCTTTAAAACCTTGTATACATGGTTCAGACGCACATTCATTTGATAAACTGTGTAAGCCTGATTATAATAGGTTCTGCTGGATTAAAGCTGATCCAACCTTTGAGGGACTAAAACAAATCCTCTATGAACCAGAAGAGAGAGTGAGAATTCAAGAGTATAATCCAGAACCCAGAAAAAGTATCTACTCTTTATCGTCTATAAAAATTTCTAATTCCAGAGTAAGCGATGAACTAGAAATTAAAGAGCAAAAGATTCCACTAAATCCCAATTTGGTTACAGTTATTGGTGGTAAGGGAAATGGAAAGACAGCTTTGCTTGATTTGATAGCTAATTGTTTTGAAGACAGATGTAAAAGAGATCATAAAGATAAAGAGGACAAAAATTCATTTGTTCAAAGGATAGAAAAAGAAAAACCTGATTTGACAGTTGAAATATCTTTTATTGGAGAAGATGTGGAAAACTTCTCTAAGCGTCTTATAGAGGAAAAATTTTTTCCACATTCAAAGATAACGTATTTGCCTCAGGGGAAAATTGAAGAATATAGTGGAGAGAGAATAAAACTACATGAAAAAATAAAAGAAATAATTTTCACTAATAAAGATGTAATAGAGTCTGGGTATAAACAAAAATTCGAAAAACTCGTGGAAGACATAATGCAGCTTGAAGAAGAAATTAGAGACATTAATTCCAAGACTTACAGGTTAGAAGAGGATACCAGACCTGAGATAGTGCGGGAACTTGAAAACAAAAAGAATGTTAAGAAGGGAGAACTAAAAAATAAAGAAAGTGAGCTTGGGGAACTCATAAAAAAGATTGAGGTAGAGTCTAAGGACAAGGTTGAGAAGCTTAAGGAGGAGGAGGGCGACTTAAGATTAAGGCATTCACGGTTGGAAACAATTAAAAATGATTTGATAGAACTTCAAGATAAAATTAAAGATTTCCTAGAGCTAAACTCTAAAATTAGCACACTACAGTCTGATCTTACGGAACTGGGAATCTCTGTGAATATCCCATCCATCGATCTTGAATCACAGTTAGAAGCCATAAATAAGGCTATAGGGCTTATCGAATCCGAAATTGATAAGATTGTACATCAAATAAAGCTTAAAAAAGAAGAACTTGAAAAGTTATCTGGAATTGAAAGGGATCACGCTAGCTTACTTAGGGAAATGGAGGCAATAAAAAGTGAATTAGAGACACTAAATAGACAGTTAGGAGACATCAAAAGAAAAAAAGATGAAATAAAGAAACTAGAGAATGAAAGAAAAGATAAATACAAGGAATTTATTGGAAAAAATATTAAATTAAAGGAAGTTTATAATAAGATTATAGGAAAATTCTCAACTGGTAAGGGCGAAATTTTGAGTAATATAGATTTCGACTCGAATATTTTCTTCGATCGAGGTGACTTTGAAGAGAAAGGAGAGGATATTTTTGATCTCAGAAGAGTTACTCCTGAAGAAATACGAAAGTTGTCAACAAAGTTAAATGAGCTCATTACTGCCACCGTTACCGAATTGCAATCTAAGATCGATGAATACCTCACTGAAGCTTTTAATTTTAAGCAATTTTTAAAGACAACAAGAACAAGCTTAGACTTTTATAATTGGATCTTTGGGAATTACTTCTCACTTAATACTGAAATATTCTTTAACGGAGTACATATGGATAAACTTTCCATAGGTCAAAAAGGGACGGTTTTGTTGAAGATATTCTTGGGTGAAGGAGATTGTCCTTTAATAATAGACCAGCCTGAAGAGAATCTGGACAACAAGTTCATTTATGATGCTCTTGTCGAGGCTTTTAGAGAAGCAAAGAAGAAGAGACAGATTATAATAGCTACGCATAATGCAAATTTGGTTGTAAACACGGATGCTGAACAAGTAATAGTTGCAGAGTTTAAAGATAATAAGATATCATACAAATGGGGGTCTATAGAAAATTCAAATATTAGAAAGGAGATAACAACGCTTTTAGAAGGTGGAGAGGAAGCATTTAGAAGGAGAGAACGAAAATATGAATTGTAAAGGTACGACGGACAACAAGCGGGTATCTGGTTCGGGCTTTCAGCCCTTACCCAAATCGCGTTCGGCGACTTCAGATACCTCCGAATGCTCATAAAACATCCACTCCACTAACCCCTCACGGCACAAAACCCACTACTAAAATCACTTGAGCAAATCTTTCAACTTCTCTATTTTCACATTTCTCTGCTCTCCGCTCTCCATGTCCTTCACCGCAACTTCTCCATTTTTAACTTCCTCGCCCACTATGATTGTGTATTTTGCATTTATCCTGTTTGCATACTTTAACTGCTTTCCTATGCTCCTCTCGCTCAGCTCTATATCCACACTATAGCCCATTCTGCGCAGCTCCATAGCTATTTCTATTGCTTCTTTCCTAAATCCGGGGATTATGGCAATGAAATAATCAACCTCTATTTTCTCCTCGGGCCAAACGCCTTCACGGCGCATTAAGAGCTCTAAAACGGCATCTCCCATGCCAAAGCCCACAGCGGGTGTTGGCTGAGCACCAAATAATTCAACTACTCTATCATACCTGCCTCCACCAAGCACCGCTCTAAACTCACCCTTTGCATCATGAACCTCAAAAACAACCCCTGTGTAATAGGCCAAGCCGCGAACTATGGACAAATCAAGAGTTGCAGTTTTTCCATAAGCAATTAGCAAATCTTTCAAAGATGCCAATATTTCACTTCTATCAAAATGCTCCAATTTTGAAAGGATAGTATCAACATCCCCACTCAACTTTAAAAGGGAGAGAAGCGAATCAACATTTTCCTCGCTTGTTATTTTTAGCATCTCCTCGTAGAATCTCTCTTCGGAGATTTTGTCCTTTTTATCTATGACCCTAAATGCCTCTTCAATTTTCTCTATTCCCATTGAGCGAAGAAGCTCTTCCATCAATATTCTATCACTAAATTTCATAACATATTTATCTTTAAGGCCAAGAGAGTCTAGAATTTCCATAGCGAGAGCCATAACCTCTGCATCCGCCGTGATATTTGCAACTCCAAATATATCAGCGTTGAATTGATAGAACTCGCGCAATCTTCCACTCTGAGGTTCCTCGTAGCGCCACATTTTGGGAAATGAAAACCATTTTACGGGCTTGATTAAATCCTTGCGGGCTGCAATCATTCTTGCTACAGATGGAGTTAGCTCAGGGATAAGAGTTATCTCTCTTCCCCCTTTATCCACAAAGCTAAATGTTTGCTTAACAATCTCCTCCCCACTCTTTATGCGAAATAAATCCAGAAGCTCGACACTTGGGGTATCAACCTCATGAAAGCCGAAGTTACGAGCAACTGAGCAAATTTTATCAAAAACTATTCTTCGGGCACGCATATATTCCGGGTATATATCACGAAATCCACGCAATCTTTGCAGCATATATGCTTTATCTTTCCACTTTATAAAAAATTTACTTTGGCAAAATTTATTTACTCAATCACTATTGCATGAATGTGCAATTGCGAAGAATAGTACTAAAGCTTGCAATTCCTGCAGTTATCTCAAATCTGCTTTACACATTTCAAAATATTGTGGATGCTATGATGCTTGGAAGATATGGAAATCCTGCAATCAGCTTAAGCGCTGCTGGAATTGGTGGAATGCTATATTTTCTAACCTTTCCTCTAATAATGGGTTTAGCCACCGGAGGAGTTGCAATAATGGCAAGAAGGTGGGGCGAGAAAAATTACAAAGAGGCAAAATTCACATTTGAAAATCTCTATATACTTCTCATCCTCATCTCCATTCCAATCTCTCTATTCGGCGTGTTTTTAGGATGGACTCTTCCCGTTGCATTAGGGGCCAATGAGGTAGTTATAAACGCTTCATACCACTACATAATGGGAATATTCATATTCTATCCCTTCGCAGTATTCTTTGCAGTTTACAACTCTGCAATGAGAGCTGCAGGAGATACCAAAACTCCAATGATTGTAGATATATATGCAAATTCTTGGAATGTGTTTTGGAACTATGCTTTAATCTTCGGTAATTTTGGATTTCCAGAACTTGGGGTGATGGGAGCAGGCATTGCCACTGGCTCATCCTATCTCTTTGCCTCCGTAATTTATCTCATTATGCAGTATCGCAGAAAATTGATAATATTCCCCAACTTGCTATCAAGGGAGAAAGCAGATACAAAAATAATGAAAAAAATTTTCAGAATAGGAATTCCAGCTGGAATTGAGAGGGGAATGTGGGCAATTACTTCATTTATTTACACATTCTTGATTTTTCTCGCCTCTGGCCCCATAGGTTACGCTTCATTCCAAGTTGGGTTAAAGGCGGAGAGCTTGGCCTATATGCCCGCCTTTGGATTTTCAATAGCTGCAACCACGCTTGTTGGACAATCTTTAGGCGAGAAAAATGTGGATAAGGCAAGAATGGCTGCAATTGAGGCAACGAAGATGAGTATGCTATTTATGGGAATAACCGGGGCCTTTATGGTATTCTTCCCAAAATATCTAGCAGAATTATTTACAGAGGATGCGCAGATAATTCATCTCGCTTCCATATATCTCTTTCTTATGGGAATGACAGAGCCAGCCCTTGGAGCACTTTTCACCTTAGCCGGAGGGATGAGGGGTGCTGGCTATACAACGATGCCAATGATAATAAATCTGACTGGATTAATGGGAGTGAGGTTAGGAATAGCCGTTCTCTTAGCATTTCCACTGGGAATGGGTTTAATAGGCATATGGCTCGGAATGTTTGTGGAGACATTTATTAGAGCTATTTGGATGTTCTTAGAATTCAGGCGAGGAAAATGGGCAAAGGTAAAGGTATAACCAAAAAATTTTATATGGCTCATTCTTTTCTCCTTCTTGAGGGCCGGTAGATCAGACCGGAAGATCGCCACCTTGGCATGGTGGAGGCCGCGGGTTCAAATCCCGCCCGGTCCATTTTTCGCTTTGCTCAAAATGTCCAAGGCTTAGTCGCATCATAGATGCTCCTCCCGCCCGGTCCATTAAACCCTTTTCTTAGAAAGAAAAGTGTTTTATCCCCAAAGAAACTTTTCTTAGGGTTGCTGGAGATAATAAGAACCCGCTGGAGGTTCTTAGAGCCCTTTTTCTTTGTAAGAAAAAGGGCTTCACCCTAAAAGAGATTTTTAAAAGGGAAGAGAGTGGAGAGAGAAACTGCAGGTGTCTCTTCCTAAGGAACTCGCTGGTGGTTCCTAAGAAAAGTGCTCCATCCCAAAAAGAAAGGAGCGATTTTAAAAATGTGCCACAGCCCTGCAAAGCAGGGCGTGCTCGCATCTTCCACCGCTCATTTACCCTAAAATAATGAATTTTTAAAATTGGTTGTAATTTCTTAACCAAGGAGTTTGAAATAAGGAGTTTTAGAAAAAAAGAATTTTATAAATTGAGATCCAGCCATGCAAGGCAATGGTTGGTAATCTTTCTTGGGTTTTTCAAAATTGCAAAATTTAAAAATACGATTTGCGAAATAATTACAATACTTTTTTAACGAATTTCGTATATTTTATCATAGTTTTATGACCGCAAGTTTTTTGGTATATCTTGCAATACCTACCAAAAACATAGGGAGGATGTAAAATTGAGTGAGCAAAATACAAAGTCCCTTAAAAAGAGAGGAAAGGTTACAATAGATGAAAAAAGATGCAAAGGATGCTGGTATTGCATTGAATACTGCCCCACAAAAGTTCTCCAAGTTTCTGAGCATTTGAACGAGAAGGGTTATCACCCTCCAAAGCTCGTAGAAGAGCCGCCAAATAAGGTTTGTATTGCCTGTCATCTTTGCGAGCTCTATTGCCCAGATTTTGCAATAGTTGTGGAGGAGATAAAATGAAGCCCGGCTATTATTTTTGGAGTGGTGATATAGCCGCTGCAGAGGGAGCAATTGCAGCTGGCTGCAGGTTCTACGCAGGATATCCAATAACACCAAGTAGCGAGATAGCGGAGAGAATGGCACTTAGATTACCGCAGGAGGGGGGTAAATTCATAGAGATGGAAGACGAAATTGGCTCCATAGCCGCTATAATAGGCGCTTCATGGACAGGCGAGAAGGTTATGACTGCAACTGCAGGCCCTGGTATATCTCTCATGAACGAAAACATTGGATTGGCTGCTATGACAGAGGTGCCAATAGTTGTTGTAAATGCCATGAGGGGTGCTCCTTCTACGGGATTGCCAACTCTCATAGGCCAAGGGGATTTAATGCAGGCAAAATGGGGCTCTCATGGAAGCTACGAGATAATATCCTTATATCCTGATAGCGTGCAAGAGACATTTGATTTAATGATAGATGCTTTTAACTATGCTGAAAAGTACAGGGTACCTGTGATGTTTCTCATAGATGCAATGCTTGCGCATATGTATGAAAAAATCTATGTTCCACCTGAGGATGAGATAGTTAGAATTGAGAGGAAGAGGCCAACAACTCCTCCAGAAGAGACATTGATTTACAAAGCGGATGATGATTTAATTCCTCCTATGCCAAGAATTGGTGAAGGGTACAAGATACATGCCTCTGGCCTAACTCATAATGAAAAGGGCTATCCTGAATTAACACCTCAAGCTCAGGAAAAATTGGTAAGAAGATTAAATGACAAGATAAGAAAGCATGCGGAAGAGATATGGAAGGTGGAGGAATATAAAACAGAGGATGCAGATGTCATAGTGGTTGCCATGGGAAGTGAATCAAGAAGTGTTAGGTTAGCGGTGGACCTTGCAAGAAGGGAGGGAATAAAAGCAGGAATGCTTCGTCTAATCACCATCTGGCCATTCCCATATAAGTTCATAGAAAAATACAATGTGCCTTACATAGTTGCAGAGATAAATTACGGGCAAATATACCATAAGGTTAGAGAATACACTCAGGATGTTGAGCTCCTTCCAAAGATGGGTGGCGAGATTCACAAGCCAGATGAAGTTCTTAGAGCAATAAGGAGGATGGTACAATGAATCCAATGGAAGAGATGAGAAGAGAGGAAGAGAAGCTTCTACGCACTGATAGATTACCTCATGTTTGGTGTCCAGGCTGCGGTATAGGCATAACATTAAATGCGTTCTTGAGGGCCTTTATAAGGTCAAAAATGGACCCAAACAAGCTCGTGGTGGTATCGGGCATAGGATGCACTGGTAGAGCGGCTGGTTATGTAAATGTGGACTCGTTCCATACAACCCACGGAAGAGGCATACCCTTTGCCGTGGGCATAAAATTTGCAAGACCCGATTTGAATGTGGTGGTATTCAGTGGAGATGGAGACCTATTCGCAATTGGAGGCAATCATTTCGTGAATGCTGCCCGCAGAAACCATGATTTACTCATAATCGCAGTTAATAACTTCACATACGGAATGACTGGAGGCCAGCATGGGCCTACTACCCCCACGGGTGCATACACAACCACAACACCTTATGGAAACCCAGATAGACCATTTAACATACCTCATTTAGCTATATCTCTGGGAGCACCCTATGTGGCAAGATGGACCACATATCATGTAAACCAGCTGCAAAATAGCATATACCATGCATTGCATAAGAAAGGATTTAGAGTGATTGAGGTAATATCCCAGTGTCCTACCGTTTATGGCAGAAGGAACGATATGAAAACTCCATTAGAGATGATGCACTATTTCCAGAAGAACTCTGTAAGAAAGGATGATGCTTCCTTTGAAGAGCTAGAATTGAAATACAATGGAAAAATAGTTGTAGGCGTGTTTAGAGATATTCAAGGCATACCCACCTACGAGGAAAGATACGAAGATATAATAAGGAGGGCTAGAAAATGAGAATTGAAATAAAATTTGGAGGTTTAGGAGGTCAAGGAATAATCACAGCGGGCTACATAACTGCAAAGGCAGCTGCAATTTATGATGGAAAAGAAAGTGCATTTACCCAAGATTACAGTGCAGAGGCGAGGGGAGGGGCAAGTACTAGCGAGGTCATTATATCAGATGAAAAAGTTACATATCCGCAGGTTCTTAATGCAGATTACCTCGTTCTTATGAGCCAGAGCGCTTACAGGGATTACCTTGACAAGCTGAAAGAAGGGGGCACATTGATAATTGACGAAGACCTTGTAAAGCCAGATGAGAAGGCAAAGAACTTCAAAATATACAAGATTCCAGCAACAAGATTCGCAGAGGAAATTGGAAATCCCATAGTTGCAAATATAATTATGCTCGGATTCTTCACAGCAATAACTGGAGTGGTATCCAAGGATGCAATGTGGAAATCAATTGAAGAGAGAATACCAAAAAGATTCTTAGAGCTTAATGAGAGAGCATTCCTAAAGGGCTACGAGTACGGAGAAAAAATGAAAAAAGAGTGAAATTACTTTACAAGCTCTAAAAATCTATAGGCCTCAACACCTTCATTGAAGCAGTAATGAATGGTGTTGAACTCTTCTTTTAATTCTTTTACATCTTTCTTCACACCTTCTATGTCTCCATCCATAGCAACCCTCTTTATCAACTCTGCCACATATTTCATCTCATTTTCTTTCATACCCAAACGAGTTAGTTCTTGCACGCCTAACCTTATTCCACTTGGATTTCTTGGTTTCTTTGGGTCATCGTAGGGCAATAGATTGTAATTGCAAATTATATTTGCCTTTTCTAAATCCTCGGCAACCTTCCTTCCACCACCTTGGGCAACTACATCCACAAGAACCGTATGGCTCTTGGTAAATCCATTTTTCTCTCCAAGCACCTTGAATCCAAGCTCGTATAATTCTTGGGCTAATGTCTGAGCATTCCTCACAACTTGCTCCGCATACTGCTTCCCAAATTCAATATGCTCCGCAAGGGTTATGGCAAGGGCAGCCATGTGATGCAAATGATGATTGCTCAAAACTCCTGGAAATACTCCACGCTGGATCTTCTTCCAAAACTTATCTCTTTTCTCCTCATCTCCCGGAGGATTTGCGAGTATCATTCCCCTCTGTGGCCCGGGAAGTGTCTTATGTGTGCTTCCAGTCATAACATGGGCTCCTTCTCTCAAAGGATCTTGAAACTGCCCTCCGGCAATTAATCCAAGAACATGGGCTCCATCATACCAAACAGTTGTGCCAGCTTCTTGAAATGCATCTTGCAATTCTTTCAAAGGCGCAGGAAAGAGAAAAACACTCATTCCAAAAAGAGCAACCTTGGGCTTTACTATTTTTATTAATTTTGCACTCATATCAACATCTATGTTCATCTCTTCCACATCAAAGGGATACTCTATTTTATTAACTCCACGCATTCCAACAGCACCAAATTTTGCACTGCTTATGTGCGCTCCACCTTGCAATGGGGGACCTGTTATAACATCCCCCGGCTTTGTTAATGCAAAGAGTACTGCTTGATTTGCATTTGTTCCACTTATTGGGCGAACATCAGCATAATCTACCTTGAACAATTTCTTTGCTAGTTCCGTGGTCAATTCCTCAATTTGATCCACATAGATATTACCTTGATAATAGCGCTTACCGGGGAGCCCTTCAGCATACCTGTTATGCAAATCAGATATTAAGAATTCTTGAGCCATGGGGCTTATTAAATTCTCAGAAGCAATCATGGGTAGAGAATCACGAAACCACTCTGTATGCTTCTCAACAAGCTCTTTTATTTTTAAGGCATCTTCTAAACTCATCTTATCACCGAAGGTATATGCCACTAAGTTATAATAAATTTTTATTACGCAACAATTCTAAGAACTTTTTCATCCACTCTGCCAAGTCCCCCGGGTGCCTCGCAGATACAAGATTTCCATCTACTGATACACCATCTACAAACTCTCCACCCGCAGCTATCAAATCATCCTTCACTCCGTACCAGCAGGCGATTTTCCTTCCCTTCACAACCCCCGCAGAGATTAGAACCTGCACACCATGGCATATTATAGCCACTGGCTTATTCTCATTGAAGAAGTGCTTTACTATATCCACCGCTTTTTTCTGCAATCTCACCCTCTCTGGAGATTTTCCACCGGGAATTACGAGCATATCAAATTCTTCTGGATTTACATCTTCGTAATGCATATCTGCCTTTAAGCCATAACCTCTCTTTCCCTTGAGCTCTTTCTGGGAGGATGCTACGAGAACATCTATTCCCTCTTCCCTCAGGCGATGGTATGGGTAGAATAGCTCTAAGTCCTCAAAATCATTTTCCGCAAGTATTAGCGCCTTCATAATGGGATGTAAACTTGCAAATATTTATGATTTACTCATACCAAGTTTTATATGATTCCATTTTCATAATCTATCAATGGCATTCAACACCTGCATGCGTGATTGCTACGATACCTGCTCATTGATAAGCGAGATGAAGAATGGAAAAATAAGGGTTAGAGCAAATCCAAAAAATAAGGTAACTAGCAATTTTCTATGTCCCAAGGGGGCATTGCTTCCAAAGTGGTTATACAGTAAGGATAGAGTAAAAACTCCATTAATTCGCACAGGGAAGAAGCCATCTCTGGCATTCAAATCAGCATCTTGGCAAGATGCTATGCAAATTATAGCTAAGAAAATGAAGGATGTAATTGCAAAATATGGAGCTAAGTCAATCCTCCTTTACTACTATTATGGAGATAGGGGCTTTGTAAATGCAAATTTTCCGCACAGATTATTCAATTATTTAAACACCAGCATAATTGAAGATACAATATGCGACCGCTCTGGAGAGGAGGCCCTAAAAGACATTTACGGCACTGCGCAGGGCATAGACCCTGAGGAATTGGAGAATGAGAATTTAATAGTTTATTGGGGAATAAATGCTGCATGGACAAATATGCATGGATTCTATCTGGCAAAGAAATTTGGGCTTGATATATGGAATGTTGATGTTATAAGGACAAAAACTGCCAAAATGTCAGATAAGTTCTTTATGATAAAACCGGAAAGGGATGCGCTTTTTGCCCTTGGCATTGCAAAAATAATAGTGGAAAATAGATTATACGATGAAAAATTTGTAAAAGAGAACACAAAAGGGTTTAAAGAATTCAAAGATTATTTAAAATCGTTAGATTTAGATTTCGTGGCTAAGAAGAGTGGAATAGAAATAGTGAGAATGGAAGATTTCGCAAAAAATTATGCAAGTGAGAGGGGCATAATACACATTGGCTATGGATTTCAAAGGAGCAGGAATGGTGGAGAGGCAGTGAGAGCCATATCAATTCTGCCAGCTTTAGTGGGAAGATTTAGAGGATTCATATACAGCAATCGCATCCTTCCGCGAGATTATGTTCGTGGGAAATCCCTGAGGAAAGAAAGAGGATATGAAATAACGCATATGGAGCTTGCAGATTACATAGAGGATGGAAAGATAAAATTCATATTCATTTACGGCACAAATCCCTTTGCAACCCTTCCAAATCAGAATAAATTAAGAGATGCTGCTTTAAGCAGTGATGTTTTTATTTCTCTCCATGACATATTCTTGAACGATACTGCCCTCTTTTCTGATATTTTCCTTCCTTCAAACACATTTTTTGAGCGAGTGGATATTGCCGATTCATATTACCATAGGTACATTTCTTTCAACGACAAAGTTGTGGAAATAGGTGGAAAGAGCAACAGAGAGGTTGCAAGGATGCTGGCAAGAGCTCTCGGATTAAAAGAGAAAATGCTATACGAGGAGGATGAGGAAATAATAAGGAAAGAGCTTGAGGCCCTAGGCATATCCTATGAAGAGCTAAAAGAAGTAGGAGCAATAAAGATTCCGATGAACTCTTACAGGCCAAGAACGGAGAGTGGCAAGATAGAGATAAGCTCTTCTCGCGCAGTAAGAAGAGGGTTAAATGCCTTTCCAAAATATATAGGCATTGAGGGAAAAGGATTGAAATTAATAAGCGCCACATACTTTTTTACCATATCCTCTCAGTACCACAACACATATGGTTACAAGGACCCTTCAATTTATCTAAACTCCGAGGATGCCAAGGAGAGAAAAATAAAAGATGGAGATAAAGTGAGAGTTTTCAACGAGTATGGCTCTTTAGAAACAACAGCTAAGATAAGCGAAGATATTCAAAGAGGCGTAGCTTTAATGTATAAGGCATTCTGGCCTATGAAACTCGGGAAGAATGTGAATTTTCTAACTCCTAATAAAATGAATGAAAAATATGGCAAGGGTACTGCTCTTCATTCCATTTGGATTGAAGTTGAGAGAGTTTAGATATCTATATCCTCTATCTTCAATTTCATGGGCTCTAGGGGCTTATCCACATTAATTCCATTCTTAACTGCCCATTTCTTTATACTCCTAACTAACAACTTAGACCCTATTTTAGCTAGAGGAGAGAATAGAAGGAACGCAGGATTCCCTTTTGTGACTCTCTTCAATCCATGATCTACTTCCCAAGCCAAGTGTTTCCAAGCATGATATATGTGAAGCACCCTACCGGGAGTAAGCTGCTCCTGTATGTTAAAACCCTCCTCTCCTTTTAAAGCTGCCATAGGAACGAAAGCAAGGGGAGTAACAGTGAAATGTGCCTTCTCTCCTAGCTTCTCACGCAATTTCTTCTCCATAGTTACAATTAATCTCGCAGTATCTTCTCCATCCTCATCTGTCTCACCGGGCAATCCTACGATGCTGGTGTATGCTGGGAACCAGAAGAATTTATTGAATGCATAGGTACCATTAAGCAACACCCAGGGCCATTCCTCAGGGCTAAAGGGTTTCATCTTATTGTTTGCAATTTTCTTAATTAATTCTGGAGACGCTGTTTCAAATCCAACTTGGATACCAACCCATTTGTTAATATTCGCATGATTCAACTCTGCCACCCTCTTTAATATTCTAGGGGCTGCTAATCCGCCAGCAGCGGTTCCATGGGTTGGATTTGCAAATTTCACCTTCTTTAACACCGCTTCAAAAAGCCCTATAACCGCATCTTCATTGGGATGAAAATCTTTTCTATCTTCAACCATATAATTGAATATATCCTCACTATGCAACCAAGCCGTCTTTTGCCCAGCTCTTATATTAACATCAATCTCCGATAGTATCTTCTCAAGGGGGTAAAACCTGGCAGTTCTTAGATTCGGTGAGCAGAAAGTGCATCCACGACCACAGCCACGCATAACTTCAACCATTCCTTTAAATGTTGGATTAACTATATTTGGTATCTGCTCAAGCTTGGGCCATGTCTTTATACGAATAATTTTTTCCGCATTTCCCGCTTCTATATCCCTAAACACATCCCCTATGAGATGCTCAGTTTCACCAATAACTACATGGTCTACCTTTAATTCATCTGTTAAATTTTCTCTCATCTCTAACTGCCAAGAGCCCGGGCCTCCAACCTCAATTTTAAATTTATATCCCTTCTTTTCCCTAAAATCCCTTATTCTGCGCATCAAAGAGAGAAATTTTAGTTTTGTGTAAGATGTGAATTTCCCACCCTGCGTGAACATCATAGTTACCGGTCCAAGACCATAGGGGTCCATGGTATTTACTCCAACTATCGTTGTCTTTTCATCTATGAACTTCTCCACAAATTTAGGATGTGCCACCACAATTTCATCTCTTTTAAATCCTTGAAGCAAAAGGGCAGCTTCCACCTTTCTAAGACCATAAGGTGCAAAAGTTAGCTTCCCATTATCGTCTGGAACTTGAGTATCTAAAAAATTATAAACTGGCTTTGGTACACGCTCAACAGGGGCACATCCAAGAAAATCCAAAAGAGGTATGTGCCTGTATGTACTTGTAAGGGTTTCATCAGCTGTTAGTACAATTCTCACCATTTTAACTCACCTCCTTGTTATAATCATCCAAAAGCTCTATTAGGGTGCCCAAATAATAGGCC
The DNA here is from genome assembly GCA_015520565.1 of Candidatus Aciduliprofundum sp. Classification (GTDB taxonomy): domain Archaea; phylum Thermoplasmatota; class Thermoplasmata; order Thermoplasmatales; family Aciduliprofundaceae; genus Aciduliprofundum. The sequence goes on from WAPW01000008.1 coordinate 20,698, forward strand.
GCTTTCTTTAACTTCTCATCCAACTCTCTCACCACTTTTCCTTCCTCCCCTTCTAGCTTAGGAATTTCTTCCTTAACCACACGCTGAACCCGTGGGAGATCATGGTTATACACTTCTTCAACGAGCCTTAAAAACACCGAAAGAATATCGCTTTCAGACCTATAGAGATACTTTTTCCCATTCTTCTCCCTGATTATTAGATGCATGCGCATTAATCTGTGCAAACTTGCAGTTACACCGGAGATACTATAATTTAAGTTCTTTGCAATTTCACACACGCTCATGTACCTATCCCAAATCAACAGCTCTGAGAGTACATTTGCATCCATATGGCTTATACCTGCCTTTACAAATATCGTAGCCATACTCTCTCTTACTCTCTTGAATCCATCTTTCTCAACTTTCACAAAATTGTGAAAGTTGTAAAATATATAAATTTTATTCCAGCCATCTAGCAAAAATATAAATACCAAATCCCTAATCACGCCTAAAGGTGATATGAATGGTAAGGAAACCAGGAAGGATGTATCACAACATTGACGGTCCCGCTTATACTCGTCGCGAATATATGGGAGGAGTTCCAAATCCAAAAATCGTGCATTTTGAAATGGGTAATGTTGATGCTAAAAATGATTTTCCAATTGAGGTTAATCTTGTCATAAATGAGGCATGCCAGATAAGACACACTGCCCTTGAGGCAGCCCGTATAATCGCAAACAAGTATTTAGGCAAGATAGGCACTGCCAATTATTATCTATGGATTAGGGTGTATCCTCATCATGTTTTAAGGGAGCACAAAATGGCAACAGGCGCAGGAGCTGATAGAATTTCCTCAGGAATGAGCTTGGCATTTGGAAAGCCCGTGGGTACTGCTGCTAGGGTGCGCGAGGGACAAGTTATAATGACTGCAAGAGTAAATCCTCAGCACTTGGAGAGAGCTAAGAAGGCCTTAAGGGAAGCGTCATACAAATTGCCAGCACCTTGCAGCATAATTGTAAATAAGAGAACCGCAAATTAAATTTTTAGAGGAATTTCATTCACTATCTCTTTTTTGAAAAGTGCCCTATTTTGCGGGTTTAAAGTATCTAAATCTATTGAAATTAGTAGCACACCATGCTTCTCGCTAACCACATCTCTAAGTTTTTGAAGGAGATGGAGAACCTTTATAAAATCCGTGTTGGTTATCATAGTTTCTATTCCATCCAAAACAACAAAACCCTTCTCATTCCCATTCATAAATTCCACAACAGTTGCATGGAGCTTAGTCAAATCCCCGGGCGAAATTCTATCTTTTCCCCTTATACTGCTAAGCCATATAATTTTCGCATTCTCATGATTCACAAATTTCAAGCTTTGGGGATTCATTCTCGTTATATACAATCCCTTTAGCCCCCTATCAAGAACTTGCTGGAAAATCTTCATAGCATATTTTGAATTTTTTTCGTTTATGTAATAAGCTTCTCCCGCCTTCATCTCAAAGGAGCCCTTTTTCTTCTTTTTTCCATATTTTTTGACTATCCTCTCAATATCCCTCCTTAATTCAGCATCATCTTTTTTAAGAGCAAACCTGAGTTCTCTGATGAGCTCTTCAACTGTAACCATAAAATTGAATTTCCTTGAAAGTATAAATAAGTTGCTATTCTCTTCTTAAAACGCTTATATAAAAGATATCACCTGCAAAGATATAAGCACCATTATTGCTCTTTTTCATATATTCTTCATACTTGCATTTAATTTCCTGCGCTTTAAAATCAGGATTCTCATTCAAGAATTCTTCTATCACATCCTCAGTTTCCCAAGGAGTGTAAGAGCATACAACATAACCCAAATATCCTTGGCTCTTTACATTCTCCTTTGCTTCGTTTAAAATCTCTAATTGCATCCTTGCAAATTCTTCAAAATCTTCCTGATACTTCGCTTCAGGATTTCTAGCTGCTGCACCAACACCACTGCAGGGGGCATCTACAAGCACAACAGGAAACTTCTCTGATGGTTTCTCATAAAAAATGTGCACATCCATACCCCATTTTTTTGCCCTATTCTCCAAGGCCTTCAATTTTCTCTCATTTATATCATAAGCGTGGATTTTTAAATTTGGATTTAGGGCATGCATAGCTAAGCTCTTTCCACCACTCCCAGCACAATAATCCAAGACCTCATTCCCCAAAGAGCTTGCGAGCTTTGCAACGATTTGGCTTGAAGAATCTTGAACAATAGCAAGGCCATTCTTAATTAAGGAAGAATAGCGGGCATTGCTACCAGCTTTAACCGCACTTTCAGGAATGAATTCTTCCGCTTCTATCCTCTCTTTCTTCAATTCTTCTATTGCCCTCTCTCTATCCATCTTGTTCAAATTCACACATAAAATGGTATATGGCTCCCTATTGATAATATCAATGAATTCCCTAGGTGTTACTTCTGCAAGCTTTGGAGATAGAGAATGGAAAATATGATATGGAGCTTCCATCTTTGGCTTCTTTAAGCTTAATTTTACATAATTCTCCGCACTCTTCTTCATTCCTCTCTTTTCCATAACATAATCGTAGTAGAGTTTGTAGCGAACAACATCATGCACAATTCTCGCTACCTCTTCTCTCTCATCAAAACTCAATCCAGAATGGGGTAAAATGTCTCGCATAGCCCGAGCCATATTTCCCTTGCGCAACCACTTACGAATTATCCTTGCTGCAACCTTCTCAATCACGCTGAGGCATCTGCAAGTTTATTAAAAAGTTTATTGTACTGAGATAAATTTTTTATATAGGCATCCGTTTAGGTGCCATACTCAAGGTGATGCCAAATGCCTAATGGATTGTATACTGCTAGAAAATTAAAGGAAGATCGTGAAAAGTTCCGATGGAGCGATAGATACTATAAGCGTAGAGTCCTGCGCTTAAAGGAGAAGAGCGACCCTCTAGAGGGTAGCCCACAGGCGAGGGGCATAGTTATTGAAAAAGTGGGTATTGAGGCAAAGCAGCCCAATTCAGCCATAAGGAAGTGCGTTAAGGTTCAGCTTATAAAAAATGGTAGAGTTGTCACAGCTTTCGCCCCTGGAAATGGGGCAATAAATTTCATAGATGAGCACGATGAAGTTGTGATTGAAGGAATTGGAGGAAGATTGGGAAGGTCAAAGGGAGATATTCCCGGAGTGCGTTATAAAGTCATAAAGGTGAATGGCATTTCGCTGAATGAACTTGTGCGTGGACGCAAGGAGAAGCCTGTGAGGTGATTTGAATGGATTTTCTCATATTTGGCAAGTATGACCCCAAGGAAGTTGTTGTTAAAGACCCTGGATTGGTAAGGTACATAAACTTGGACGCTCGCCTAGTCCTACATTCTCATGGAAGGCATGTAAAGAAGCATCTAGGAAAGAGCCAAGTGAATATAGTTGAAAGATTAATCAACAATCTAATGCGCACAGAAAAGTACACGGGGAAGAAGATGAGTGCGTACAATGTGGTAAAAAAAGCGTTTGAAATTATTGAGAAGAAGACAAAGCAAAATCCCATTCAAGTTTTGGTAGATGCAATACAGAATGCAGCGCCTAGGGAAGAAGTAACAAGGTTGAAGATGGCTGGAATCGCTGTACCAAAGGCGGTGGATGTTGCGCCTTCAAGAAGATTGGATATAGCATTGAGAAATATAGCTCTAGGTGCTGTCAATTCTTCTTTTAAGAATTCTAAGAGTATAGAGGAATGTTTAGCGGATGAAATTATGAAAGCGGCAAGAAACGATGTGAGTAGCTTTGCTGTTTCCAAGAAGGAGGAAATTGAGCGCGTTGCCGCATCTGCAAGATAAGGTGGTTTAGATGGGAAGGAAAGAGGATAATATCAAAAAAGCAATGAGGATAATGAGGAATATTGAGTACATAAGAAACATTGGAATCGTGGCACATATTGACCATGGAAAAACTACGCTCAGCGATAATCTAATTGCAGGAGCAGGAATGATGAGCGAAGATCTCGCTGGAAAGCAACTGGTTTTGGATTTTGATGAGCAAGAGCAGGCAAGGGGTATAACAATAAACACCGCCGCTGCCAGCATGGTTCACGAATACGAGGGAAATGAGTATCTAATAAATTTATTGGATACTCCCGGACATGTTGATTTTGGTGGAGATGTTACTCGCGCAATGCGCGCAGTGGATGGAGCCATTGTGGTTGTTTGCGCAGTTGAAGGAGTCATGCCCCAAACAGAAACGGTGCTAAGGCAGGCCCTAAAAGAAAGAGTTAGGCCTGTGCTCTTTATAAACAAAGTTGATAGATTGATAAATGAATTAAAATTGGATAGCCAGCAGATGATGGATAGATTTGGAAAGATAATAAAAGAAGTTAATAAGCTCATAAGAAGATATGCGCCCGAGGAATTTAAGGATAAGTGGATGGTTCGTGTTGAGGATGGAACCGTTGCCTTTGGTTCCGCATATCACAACTGGGCCATAAGCGTGCCCTTTATGAAGAAAACGGGCATATCATTCAAGGATGTTTTTGAGCATCTTGAAAAGGGTGAAAGCAAGGAGCTTGCAAAGAAAGCACCCCTACACAGAATAGTTTTAGATATGGTCATTCAGCACCTTCCAAATCCAAGAGAGGCCCAAGCTTATAGAATTCCAAAAATATGGAAAGGAGATATAAATAGCCCATTAGGGCAAGCTATGATAAAATGCGATCCAAATGGGCCCGTGGGAATGATGATTACAAAGATAGTTATGGACCCACACGCTGGAGAAGTGGCCGTGGGCCGCTTGTTCAGTGGAACCTTGAGAAAGGGGCAAGAATTGTACATAGTGGGTATGGGAAATCGCAAGTACAGAATTCAACAGCTCTCTATGATGGTGGGCCCTGATAGAATTCCTGTGGATGAGCTTGATGCAGGAAACATTCCTGCGATTATAGGCCTTAAAGATGCCATCGCAGGTTCTACAGTTTCAAGCATTCCAGATGCAGAGCCATTTGAGCCCATGAAGCATTATAGTGAGCCAGTGGTTACCGTGGCAATTGAGGCAAAGCATACAAAGGATTTGCCACGCTTGATTGATGTTCTCCGCACCATATCTAAGGCAGACCCAAGTTTAAGGGTTGAGATAAATCAAGAGACGGGAGAGCACTTGCTAAGCGGAATGGGTGAGCTACATCTTGAAGTTACAATTTATAGAATTACTCATGAGTACAAGGTGGAAGTGATAACCTCGCCACCAATAGTGGTTTATAGAGAAACTGTAGACCATAAAGGAGGCCCATTTGAGGGTAAGAGTCCAAACAAGCACAATAAATTCTACATAGAAGTTGAGCCATTGGAGGAGAGCGTTGTACAGGCAATTGTTGATGGCGAGATTGAGGAGATGGATAGAATAAAGAATAGGAAAGATCTCGCAAAGAAGTTGGAAGAATTAGGAATGGATAGAGAAGAGGCAAAGAGAGTTGAGGCAATTCGCGGCCCAAATATCTTGCTTGATATGACTTGGGGCGTCCAATACTTGAATGAAACTATGGAGCTTGTTAAGCAGGCCTTCTTTGAAGCTGTTGAAAAAGGCCCCTTGGCAAATGAGAAGGTTTATGGAGTAAAGGTCAAGCTTGTGGATGCAAAACTTCACGAAGATTCAATACATAGAGGCCCTGCTCAGGTTATACCTGCAGTGCGTAATGCCATCTACGGTGCAATGTGCCAAGGTAATAGGGTTCTCTTAGAACCCATTCAGAAGATTTACATCAATGTACCCATGGAACTTGTTGGCTCAGTTACAAGGGAAATACAGCAGAGAAGGGGAGTAATTGTGGATATGGAGCAAGAGGAGTATCAAACAATTATCCACGCTAAAGCCCCCGTAGCGGAGATGTTCGGATTCGCCTCTGCAATAAGAAGCGCCACAGGAGGTAGGGTACTTTGGAGCACTGAGAACGCTGGATACGAGCGTGTGCCAAGAGATTTGCAGCCACAGATAGTTAGACAAATACGCGAAAGAAAGGGACTCAAGCCAGAACCCTATGATGAGAAGTATTATGCGGAGTTATGAGGAAAAGGATTTATATATAATGCATATATGGGAAAAAGAAGGAGGTATGAAAAATGGCAGATAAAAAACCACATATGAATATCGTGTTCATCGGCCATGTTGACCACGGTAAATCCACAACAGTAGGTAGATTGCTCTACGAGCACGGAGAGATAGACCAGAGAGTTATAGACCAGTACAGACAGGAGGCAGAGAAACTCGGAAAGAGTACTTTTGAATTTGCCTTCGTTATGGACAGGCTCAAGGAAGAGAGAGAAAGGGGCTTGACCATAGATGTTGCTCACAGAAAATTTGAAACTGATAAATATTACTTCACGATCATTGATGCTCCTGGTCACAGGGACTTCGTTAAGAATATGATCACAGGTACATCTCAAGCAGATGCAGCTGTTCTAATAGTTGCAGCTCCCGAGGGAGTTATGGAGCAGACAAAGGAGCACATATTCCTAGCAAGAACTCTCGGAGTGCCACAAATGATTGTGGCCATCAACAAGATGGATGCAACAAAACCACCTTACGATGAGAAGAGATTCAAAGAGGTAAAAGAGCAGGTAGAAAAGCTTCTTGCAGCTGTTGGCTGGAAGGATGTTCCATTCGTGCCAATATCCGCATACAAGGGAGACAACATAATGAAGAAGAGCGAAAATATGCCATGGTGGAAAGGTCCAACTCTTCTTGAATTGCTCAACAACTTGAAGGTTCCACCCAAGCCAACCGATAAGCCGCTACGCATACCTGTTCAGGATGTTTACAGCATTACAGGTATAGGTACTGTCCCTGTTGGAAGAGTAGAAACAGGTGTGCTCAAGGTTGGAGACAAAGTAATATTCATGCCAGCCAACAAGAGCGGTGAGGTTAAGAGTATTGAAATGCACCATGAGCCAATGAAGGAAGCATATCCAGGTGACAATATAGGATTCAATGTTCGCGGTATTGGTAAGAAGGACATAAAGAGAGGAGATGTCTGCGGTCATACAACGAATCCGCCTACAGTAGCAAAGAGCTTCACTGCACAGATTGTAGTTCTCAACCATCCAAGTGTTATAGCTCCTGGATACACACCCGTGTTCCATGCTCATACTGCACAGGTTGCCTGCAGATTTGAAGAGCTCATAAAGACATTGGATCCACGCACTGGCCAGACAAAGCAAGAGCATCCTGATTTCCTAAAGACAGGAGATATTGCCGTGGTAAAGATTGTGCCTACAAGACCAATGGTTATAGAGCCGGTCAAAGAGATTCCACAGCTTGGAAGGTTTGCAGTCAGAGATATGGGCCAAACTGTAGCTGCAGGCCAGTGCATAGAAGTGGAGAAAAAAACTCTCTAAATTTTTTTTAAATTTTTGGTGAGATAAATGGCTATATATAGGGCCCGAATAAGGCTAAGCGGTGCCGACCATAAGAAAGTGGATGAAGTTTGCAATCAAATTAAAAAGATTGCCGAGAGAACAGGTGTAGAGTTGCATGGGCCAATTCCTTTGCCAACAAAGAGGCTCGTAGTTCCTGTGCGCAAAGCTCCAGATGGTGAGGGGAGTGAGACATGGGAGCGCTGGGAGATGCGCATACATAAGAGGCTCATAGATATAGATGCAGATGAAAGGGCATTAAGGCAGCTTATGCGCATTCAAATTCCTGATGGAATACACATTGAAATTGAATTAAAATCTTAAAAATCTTTAAGCTCGTATATCTTTTCTCCATCCCTATATACACTTATTGTGCCCTCTGCGGAAACTGCAAAACTTATGGCCTTTGTGAATTTTGTTATAGACCTTGCAGCAAGATGCCTTCCCCCAAATCCATCCATAAGCCATTCTTCAATTGATAAATTTTTGACATAAACTCCCGTAGAAACTACATACCCTCTATTGTCTATGAGCGTGGCTCCATCCATTATAGCAAATTCTCTTAGTGTATCAAAATTCTCCTCATTCAAAATGCTTCTCATCTCCATCTCTATCCCATTTATTGGATTGGCTATCTTTTGAATTACATAATTTTTAACATTGCTCGTATCTCCAACTATGAAGAGTGCACCTGCAGGTGTTCCCTCTCTACCCTTTTTCACTATGGACATAGCAAGTTTCAAAACATTCTCTACAATTTCTCCATTTATCCTATCTGATACCATACTCACCAAATTTGGCAAATTCATCTTGCTCATATCAAAAAATAGCTTATGCTCCTCCCCCTCTTTTGAAAATAATACTAAAACCCTATCCTTGGAATTTATGTAAGAAGAATTCAAAAGATAAAAAATGGTATCTTTTATCAGCTCCAAATCCTCTATATCAGGATACTTAGCATAATCGGAAAATATTCTGACCACATTTTTCTTTAAGAGCATATCTGCTCTAGGTCTTTTCCCCTTGGGATAAATCACTATAATCTCTTTATCCACATAGTTCTGAGCGATACTCTCAGGGTCATCTCCCATAACAACAATTTTTGTAGGCTCATCCACATATTATCAAAATAATGCAGATATTTAATTTTTCTTATTTTCAATCTTTTTTGCAACTCTTTCTGTTATGATGGCCATAGTTAGTTCCCCCCTTGTCTTTTCAATTAAAGCCCTAGCAGTATCTTGCTTAGGCTTAAGGGGAACAAGCCCAGAAGGATAATTGAAGCGCATAAGCATCTCGTATATTTTTTCCATTATTTCAAGATGCTCCTCAGCTCTTTCAAAATTTTCATCTTTAAGTGCTTCTAATGCTTCCCTTCTAAGCTCTCCAACAACATCTCCAAGACCCATCAAATACGCCTCTGGGTTTATACCAAGCTCTTTATGAGTGGGAATTGGCTTTCCATTTAAAATGGCTCTAAATACTTGGGACTCACAATATTCCTGAAATGCATTTTGAACAAAGCCAGAATAAAGAAGATCTGGATACTGCTCACTCAATAAACTCTTTAAGTGCCACACCTCTTCTTTCAATTTCCTAACAATCTCATTAGCATCTTCTCCACGATGCATCATTATTATTGCCTGAGAGGACATTCTAATTATAGCTCTTGAGGACTTTATTGCAATTTCTCTCACAGAATCCTTCTCATCAAGCTCTTCTTCTATTACATTGCCTATCTCTCTGAGATCCATGCTATCCTTTATTGATTCAAAATATTTCAAATTACCTTTAACTCTATTTCCTCACCCATCCTATTATACGCCTTCCAAGAATCCATGGTGTAGGGATAAGCTACAATAATATGAATATCCCCCGTCTTAGAGAACATATCCAAATCTGCTTGCGAGGGTATGGGAAATCCAGAAGGATGCGAATGCACAGAACCAACAATGGTGAAATCAATGGGCTTCATCAGAAGATTGTAGAGAACACTGCTTCCTCCAGAAATAGTGCCGGGAAGAAGAATTATCTCATAAATTATATTGTGCTTTGCCCTCAAAAAAGCTCCAAATTCATTAGGATACGAGGATTTTGAAGATTCCATTATCAATTTGAGTACTTCTC
>WAPW01000009.1 GCA_015520565.1 Candidatus Aciduliprofundum sp.
CAAGCACTGAGAATAAGACTGGGGGTTGGAGAACATTTAGGCCCGTTATACATTACGATAAGTGCATACGCTGTTACATCTGCTGGAAATTCTGCCCTGACGCAGCTATTCATTTTGCACCGCCAGAGGCACATGAGGCACCAAAGGAAGCCCTTGCAAAATTTGATACTGTAGAGATTAATTATGATTTCTGCAAGGGCTGTGGTATATGCGCCAATGAATGTCCCGTTAATGCGATTGAGCTTGTTCTAGAGGAAAATTTCAGGGGTGATGAAGAATGAGGATGATTCTCACAGGTAACGAAAGTGCCGCCTGGGGCGCTAGGCTCTCAAGGCCCAAGGTTATAGCGGCTTATCCCATAACTCCTCAAACGAGCATAATTGAAACTATAGCAGCTTTCATTGCAAATGGGGAGATGGATGCAAGGTACATAAGGGTAGAGAGTGAGCACTCTGCAATGGCTGCATGCATAGCCGCGCAGAATACGGGGGTGAGAACTTATACGGCTACGAGTGCCCATGGCCTTGCATTGATGCACGAGGTTTTAATGTGGGCTTCAGGTGCAAGATTGCCCATCGTAATGAGCGTGGTTAATAGAGCCATGGCTCCCCCGTGGAGCGTCTGGACTGACCAGCTGGATACAATGGCCGAGCGCGATAGTGGATGGATTCAAGTTTATACTCAGAATAATCAAGAAGTGCTGGATTCCATTATAATGTCCTACAAGATTGCCGAGAAACACAATATTCTTATGCCCACAATGGTAATTGAGGATGCTTTCATCCTGTCCCATACATCTGAAGGCGTGGATGTTCCTGACCAAAAGGATGTGGATGATTTCTTAGGAGAGTATAACCCTGCATTTAAATTAGACCCAGATGAGCCTGCTGGATTTGGCTCTTTGATTATGCCAGAGGGACCATATATGGAGTTCCGCTACAAGATGGCCCTTGCAATGGAAGAGGCAAGGAAGGAAATAAAGAAAGTTGTAGAAGAATATAACGAGAAATTCAACAGGAATTATTCACCATTCATAGAGGAGTATCGTACAGAGGATGCGGATGCAGTTATGGTTGTTTTAGGTACAATTGGCTCTACAGCAAAGGATGTAGTTGATAGGATGAGGGAGAAGGGAAAGAAGGTTGGAGTTGCCAGAGTTAGATACTTCCGTCCATTCCCAATGGATGAGATGCGTGCTTTAGCCAAGAAAACGGATATGATTGGTGTTGTTGATAGAAGCTACTCCTTCGGGCCCGGTGCAGATTTATACGCTGAAACAAAATCTGTGCTATATGGCCATGCAAACATACCTGTAAAGAACTATGTGATGGGGCTTGGTGGAAGAGATATAACACCGCAGATACTTGAGAAGGTATTCAATGATATGCTCACCATTGCAAAGGAAGGAGTTGTGGACAGGGAAGTTGAATGGGTTGGTTTGCAAGGAGATGAGAGGTGGTCATAATGAAGAAATTAACAATACCTGAAGAGGAATACATGCTTTCTGGGCACACAGCTTGCCTTGGATGTGGAGCCACAATAGCCATGCGCTATGTTCTAAAGGCTCTTGGTAAAAATACAATTTTATCCATTCCAGCCTGCTGCTGGGCTGTCATTCCTGGTGTTTATCCTCATAGGAATTTAGAAGTGCCTTTGCTCTATACTGCTTTTGAAGTTACAGGGGCTGCAATATCTGGTATAAGAGAGGCCCTAGATGCCCTTGGCAAAGAGGATGTTAATGTTGTGGGCTTTGCAGGAGATGGTGGTACAGCGGATATTGGTCTTCAAGCTCTCAGCGCGGCAGCTGAGCGCGGGCACAATGTGTTCTACATAATGTACGATAATGAGGCATATATGAACACGGGCATACAGCGCTCTGGCTCAACGCCTATGGGTGCTTGGACTACTACTACACCAGGCGGAAAGAAGAGAATGTATAAATGGGAGCCAAAGAAGAATGTTGCCGAAATAATGGTTGCTCACCATATCCCCTATGTTGCCACAGCCACAATAGCATATCCTGAGGATATGATTTCAAAATTGAGAAGGGCTAAAGAAATTAAAGGACCAAAATTCTTCCAGATTCTATCACCTTGCCCAACGGGATGGAGATACTCCCCAGATAAAACTGTGGAAGTATCACGCTTGGCTGTTCAAACAAACATATTCCCGTTATATGAGGTCATAAATGGAAAATACAAAATTTCAATAAAGCCAAAGAATCCAAAGCCAGTTAAGGAATATTTGCGTCTCCAAGGCAGGTTCAGGCATTTAACAGAAGAGGAAATTGCAATGATTCAAAAGCATGTGGATGAGAATTGGAAAGCTCTGCTAAAGAAGGAGCGCTGTTCTCAGGAGGAAGAGTAAATGAAGTATCAAAATATACTTGCAAATGAGCCGGGTAAAAAGGAGTTTTTGCTTGGTAATGAGGCAATAGTCAGAGGAGCTTTAGAAGCTGGCTTAGATTTTGCCACCACATACCCTGGTACACCATCAAGTGAGATAGGAAATGTTTTATTTTATATTGCAAAGCAAGCAGGTGTTTATTTTGAATTTTCTACCAATGAGAAGGTTGCTATGGAAGCTAGTGCAGCTGCCGCGGCCTCTGGGTTAAGAGCTATGGTATTCTTTAAGCATGTTGGTTTAAATGTAGCTGCTGATGCATTTATGAGCACTGCTTATGTAGGAACCAATGGAGGGCTAGTTATAATAAGTGCAGATGACCCAAGCATGCACTCCTCGCAGAATGAGCAAGATAACAGGCATTATGCTATGCTCTCAGGAATGCCTATGATTGAGCCATCAAATGCTCAAGAGATGAAGGATTATATTAAAGAGGCCTTTGAAATTTCAGAGAAGCTTAAATTGCCTGTTCTCTTCCGTACAACAACTAGGGTGAATCATGTTAGGGGAATAGTTGAATACGGAACTCTTCAAAATAAAAGGGGAAAAGGATACTTCCATAAAAATCCAAGCAAGTATGTGCCAGTACCCGAGAACTCAAGAAGAATGCACAGGGAGCTTCTGGAGAAGATTGAGAAGGCAAGGGAGATGAGCAACAAATCCCCTCTGAACAAAGTTGAGTGGAACTACGGGGAGATAGGAATAATTACGAGCGGAGTAGCATACAACTATGTTTACGATGTTGCCAAGCAGCTAGGGCTCAAGGTGAACATCCTTAAACTCGCTTTTACCCATCCATTCCCAGATAAGCTTGTTAAAGATTTCATTTCAAAACATAAAAAGATTATAATAGCTGAAGAATTGGAGCCCTACCTGGAGAGGGAGACAAGGGTAGTGGCTCAAATGCATAACATAGATGTGGAAATTTATGGAAAGTTAAATGGTTATTTCCCAAGGGCTTATGAGTACAATCCAGATGTTATAAAGGATGCCTTTGAGAAGATTTTGAATATTAAGATAGAGAGGAACGCCTATGAGCCAAAGCCCATGGAGCTTCCTGATAGACCCCCTGTGCTTTGCTCCGGATGCCCCCATAGAGCCACATATTATGCGGCGATGATGGCTCTTAAGCAGTTGAAGATTAAGGATGCAATTATAACCTCTGATATTGGTTGCTATACTTTGGGCATTCAAAAGCCATATGAGATGGCAGATTATCTACTCTGCATGGGCTCCAGCATAGGTACTGCAGTTGGATTTTCTAAAGCAACGAATCAGAAAGTGATAGGTTTTGTTGGTGATTCAACATTCTTCCATGCTGCTATACCAGGGCTCATAGATGCTTACCATAACAAAGCAAATCTTGTATATGTCATACTGGATAATAGAACAACTGCTATGACAGGACATCAGCCACATCCCGGATTGCCTATGGATGGCATGGGAAATCCAGCACCTTATGTGGATATTGAGAAACTTGTAAAGGGTATTGGTATTGACTGGGTTCGTACAGTGGACCCTTACAATGTGAAGGAGACAATACAGGCATTTAAAGATGCTATTCAGCACGAGGGCATATCTGTTATAATATCCAAGAGAGAGTGTGCCTTGCTATGGGATGCTCGCCGCCGTAAGCAAGGAGAATGGTGGGTTTATCAAATTAATCAGGATAAGTGTACACAGTGTGGTCTTTGCTCTGATTGGCTTGCCTGTGTGGCAATCTACAAGAAGAAAGATGAAACAGGGAAGGAGAGAGTATATATCAACGATGCGCTCTGCGATGGTTGTGGAGTATGCGCTACAATTTGTCCCTTCAACGCTATTGAAAAGAAGGTGATAAAATGAGCACTAATATCGTTTTTGCAGGTGTTGGTGGGCAAGGTGTTCTAACTGCTTCTAGCATAGTAGGAAAGGCAGCATTGCTTTCAGGCATGAATGTGGTTATGAGTGAAGTGCATGGAATGGCTCAAAGAGGAGGCATAGTTGTAACAGAAATGAAAATAGGAGATGCAAAAAGTCCCTTAGTGGGAAAAGGAGAGGCGGATATAATAGTTGGATTTGAACCTGTGGAAGCTTATAGGGTGCTGTGGAAGGCACATCCTGGTGCATATGTGGTGGTGAATACGGAGCCGATTATACCAATAACTGCCTCTTTGGGAAATGCAGAGTATCCTGATGTTAGCAAGTTAATAGAGAACATGGAGAACTTGAAGGTTTATCCGCTAGAAGCAACCGAATTGGCAAGAAAAGCCGGAGATTCAATAACAACCAATATTGTTATCCTTGGTGCTCTTTCCAAACTACCAGTATTCCCTCTAAAAAGGGAAACATTGAAGGAGGCAATAAAAGAAAGTATAAATCCAAAGTACCATGAGTTGAATTTTAGGGCATTTGAGCTTGGGTTTGAGGCAATAAACCCCTAATATCTTCTCCTATATTGTCTCTCTTCCATTTTTCTATTCCAAAGAAGAAGTATAAGAGCAATGACTACTATCACAAGCCCTAAGCAGCACATACCGCCGGAGGCGTATATTCCATAGAGGGATTTTTCCATGGCACTTTCCTTAGAAACGATGTAAACAACTTCAACTGCCGAGTTTCTATGATTCTTCAACACTAGCTGGTAGCTCCCATTTGCATAAGTTATATTTATTATTCCTGTAGTTATGTTATCTTTTTCATAGAGCAAAGTTCCATTTGGAGCGTAGAATTCGTAAGATATATTTGAGTGGGAGTTTAAGTATATGGTATAATTTTTATCATCTGTGAAATTAAAGTAAATATGTTTTGATGAGTTTGGCTGCACATTTGTAATTTCACTATTTTTCACTCCTTGCATATAAAATAATCCTAAAACTACAACGGCTAAAATGATTAGAATTATCCCTATTAACAATAAAATCATGGATTTTTTCATATGGGGCGGAGAATGAGAGATTTATATTAAACTTTTTCAAAAGGGTTAAATAACTCTCAAGCATATTTGTATTGTGGATTATATTTCTGCAGGTGATATTGAGAAGTACTCGTATTGCCCATTGAGCTGGTGGCTGAGCAGGAATGAGAAGCACGCTGAGAATGAAGGAGTAAAAAAGCATAGAGAGATAAGCAAAGGTGCTGCAGATATGAAGAAAAAATACTCTCAGATGAAGGAATTTGAGAGTATGGCAATATATTTCTCAGTGGGAGCCACTATAATAGCTCTCGTGGGTATATCCTTTTTTTATACCTCTCTTATACTAAGCAGAACATTTATTATTTTCTCCATACTCTGGCTCGGATTCTCCGTATACCTCTTATGGAAATCTGAAAAATCGGTAAGCGTGGATAGAAAAAGAACTGAAAGAATAATGGTATCTACATCTGCTGCAGCTACCACTCTCTCAATATTCTCCGTTACTTTCTTGCTTCCACCAAATTACACCCTTGGCTATGTTTTGGAAGTTCTATCCCTTCTATGGCTCGTCTTTGCCACATATTTTCTCTATATGGCTATGAAAAAGGATATTCAGTACAATGAGATTAAGAGGAAGCTTCAACTGCCAGATGGTGAAATAATATACATTGATGATTTACAAAAGAGTCCTATCTTGAAAAGTGAAAAATACAAAATATGGGGTAGGCCAGATTTACTCATAAAGAAGGGTGAGGATTACATTCCTGTGGAGATAAAGACGGGTAGGGTGCCTAGAGGGCCCCATTTTTCGCATATTATGCAGTTAACTGCCTATATGCTCTTAGTAGAAGAGAATTATAAAGCCCCCCCATATGGATTGCTAAAGTATGGACCAGTTATATACAAGATTGACTATGAGGAAGATTTGAAGAATTTAATGCTCCAAAAGGTCAAGGAGATGAGAGAAGCTTTAAAAACTGGAGAAGTGCATAGGAATCATAACAAGATTGGAAAATGCCTGCATTGCTCTCGCCGAGATATATGCCCAGAGAGGTTGGCTTAAATGCCTATTGATTGGGGGAATATGGATATTTGAGATATGTTAGTTTTTCATTTATAAGCTTCACGAGAAGGACAAAAGGTTCGGATCTTGGAAGCCTTTGGGCCCAGGCTATTTAAAGAAGATAAGAGGTGAGGTTTGATGGAAGTAGTGGAGAACGAAAAATCTGGAATTGAAGAGGAGCGAATCCAGACGAACCCTGATACAAAAGTAGCGGGCCAGGAGGGATTCGGCAAATAAGTGACTTTTTGGAAAAGATACAATACCCTGCAGAGAAAATACCTGAGAAAGCCGAAGAAATCTGGAGGGAATGGCTAAGGACTGGGCATTGGTGGGAGCCTTCTGAGCAGGAGATTTTAGCATTTTTGGAGGGAGAGATATGAAGAGACCATATAAGTTGGAGATTTTGTGGAGCACAGGAGATTTGACAGAGAGCAGGATAACAGAGACAGAAAAAGAAATGATAGAAGAATATGGCTCTCTTTACATTCTAACTAAATATGAGCTTGAAGGAGAGCCAAATGCTAGGCCAGTAAGCTACCAAGTGTGGGATAAAGAGGATAACCCGTTGATACCGATAGATACACAGCCCAGAGCGGAGGAATCAGCATCTGCATGATGTACTACATAAGGGATATGGAGACAGGAGAGATAGTTGATAAGGCAGAAACATTGGAAGAAGCGCTGGAGAAGTTGAAGGAGAGAGGCAGCGGAATACTGGAGATAGTATGAGTATATCCAAAGCAGTTCTAGGGATTCTTCGGGAGAATCCAAATCTCACATGGACACCCAAGAGTTTGCAGTATGAGGCATTGAAAAGGGACATTCCTTTGAGTTATGAGAACGCAAAGAAGATTTTGCAGAGGTACTGCTCCCGGATTTCCCGGGGCCAATATATTTTTTCGCCCAAAAGGGACAGCATGTTAGAATTAAAGGGACAAAAGGGGACAAAATTAAGGGGTATGTTAGAATTATCTGGAAGCAATCTACAACAGGGAAATCTTGAAATCAAATCTAACAAAGGGACATGTTATAATTCCAAGGGGTATGTTCCATTGTTTAGGAGAATGTTAGCAGTCATGACGGGAGAGAGCATGAGGAGCAGAGTAGTATCTTTACGGGATTTCATGAAAGGGCCATATCTTCAAGGCATAGGAAATGAGAGAACGAAAATGGTATATTTCTACAGATTGAGAGATTTAGGAGTTTTGCAAAGAATTGGGAGAGGAAGATACAGGGTGAATGTGGATAGAGCGAGAGAGTTGATGGAAGAAGGGACACCCCTAGGGGTAGTATCACAGAAAGGGACAAATCTCACAAAAGGGGACAATTTAATAACAATCTCACATCATTTCAGGATAAAGAAACCAATACCTTTGAGAGAAGAAGAGCTTGGCATAATCTCAAAATATCTGTGGAGCAAAGAGCCGATAAAAGATTATGTGAATGGAATTTACCTTGAAGCTTATCCAACGGGAGAGAGGGATAGGTCTCACGGGTTGAAGATAAAAACTGCGGGTGCAACCTTCCACATCACATACTCTTACAAGAAAGGAATTGCCAAAGTTATGATTTATCCAAAGAGGAAAGAGATGTGGGAGTTCTATGCAGAAAAGTTGTTTGGTAAAGAGTTCGTGGATAGGGCTATAAGGATAGGCATATCTTCTCATTTTGGCTTTAATCTGGACGAGATAAGTAAAGTTCTCTGGGAGGGAGAGGAGATAAAGATAACGCTCAACAAGAGTGATTTTGGCTCATCTGGAGATTTGGAGTTTGAAGGTGTGAGTGAGGAGGGAGGAGAGTTGGCGAAGAAGTTGATAGAGAACAAGTTAGAGCTTGTAGGTAAAATAGTGGATGAATATGAAATTTTGAGAAGAAGGTTGGATGAAATCTCCGCAAATCTCTATCTCCAGTCCAGCAAGGATGTGGATGAGTTAAGAGAGAAAATAAAGGAGTTGGAAAAGGATGTTAGGGAGATAAAAGACCATGTAGTTCTCCATACTAGATTCATAAACCTGATGTTGAAAGATTATCCTAACTTTGGCGGGGAGGTTGAGGGTTATGCATGAGTTGAAGAGATTCCAGATAAAGAAGATTATAGAGGAAGCTATGCGGATAACAAATGACATTACTTTGAGAGAGGATGTAAAGCTTGAGGACATTTACAAGATTGCAGAGGCAGTTAAAGGGGAGAGATTAACGAAGGGGGAGAAGCTGATGATAGCAGGAGCAGTAAGTCGTTGCTATCCCACGCAAAAGAAATTGGAGAACAAAGAATTAGAGGTTCTATTGTTGATGTGAGCATGTATAAATTCAATATATTTCTGATAGTAGAATGATTTTGTAATTTTTTTAAGTTTTTATATAATTTCATGTGTGTAGTATTCCAATTTTAAGCGCCAGTTAAGCATCCACATATAATACAAAGCTTTATAAATTTGAAATATCTATATGACCTTAATGATAAGGAACCTGAAGATAAGAAACTTTCGAGGTATAAAGGAGGGTGAAATTGAGCTTGATAATTTAACTATAATTTTAGGTGGAAATAACGCTGGAAAAACAGCAATTCTTGAGTCTTTATTTTTGTTGCCAAATCCCTTTAGAGAGGTACCGTATGGAGCTTTAAATACACCTTTAACAACTATTCACGAAATCCATAAAACTTTGGATAGTAGTGGATGGGCTTTTTTTATTTATAAATATGACTCTAAAACAAAAGCGGAGATATACTGGAAATCGAAATCCGATAATGCTGAAAGAAATCTTATTATGATTCCTTCTGGAAATTCCCTATTTTTTACTACTAAAGATATCAATAAATTTCCTAGTAGGTCTAATACGAGGGCTGGCAATTTAAATATCACCTATTTTGGTTTTGCTGATTTGTCAGATACGAATCTAGGGTTACCTAGCTCACAAAATAAGAACATTCTCCTTGCACCCAACTCCTTGCTCATATCCTCTGAGATTATAAAATTTGCAGAGAGGTACATGTACACCAATTGGGTTACAATAGCAAACACAAAAACTCCAGTAGAGGTAGCAAGAGATATTTCAAAATATATATGGGAAGATTTAGTTAATATAACTATTGAACCCTATCTTGGTGGGAAACTATCCATTTTTGGATTGGCGAAAGATGGTTCAAGAATAAGGTTAGGAGACCTTGGGTCAGGTGCACAAATTTACATAATATCAAAAATCATACATGAGATGTATGATCCAGAGATACTCTTGTGGGATGATATAGAAGCGCATATGAATCCAAAACTTCTTAGCAGGATTTCTGAATGGTTTGCTGAATTAGTTGAGAAAGGAAAACAGGTAATAGTGACTACGCACAGTTTAGAAGCTGCCAATATGATATCTTCATTTAACAGCAATGCGAGCATTCTCCTATTAAAATTAAAAGATGGCATTCTGGAAAGCAAGAAGATGAAATCTGAAGAACTTGAAGAGTTATCTCTGGCGGGTATTGATGTTAGAACAGCGGAGGGAATTCTGCTATGAATCTCTATCCCCTATCATATGGATACGGAGCTAAAGTTAGAGGAAAAATGAGAAGGATAGATAAAAGAATAGTTAAAGAGATTTTTGTAGATAATAAAAATATTGATTCAACGCTTGAGTCTTTAATAATACTTGCAGATGGTTATAGGGATGACATAGCAGTTGGAATTTTATCTAAACATCTGGATGGTAAAAAGCTTGTTGGATTGGTAAAATCAGAGAGAACCAGAATTTCTTCTATCAAAAATATACCGGTGTATTTAAGTCATTTAAGTAAAAAACAGCCTCTCAAAAATCTTGTGTTTATTATGGACCAGGAAAATGACACCTTGGAGAAAATTCATAGTGAGATTGAGAAAGAGATAAACAGAGTGTGTAATAAGCAAACTAAAAAAGTTGAGAAGGCAGAAAGGTACTTCATATATGATTGTAGTTTAGGAAGAAGAAAAATAAAACTTGTTTTCATAATAAATGGTGTGGATGCAATAGATACAGAAAAGCACTCTATTGAGGATCATTTATTAATGGCAGCAGAAAAATTAAGGATTTCTGATATAAATTATCTCAAAACCAGCAAAGAGACTTGGATTAAATTAGAGAAAGAAAGTAAGTCGGAGAAGGTATACAAAAAATTACTTTTAGACAAAAAGCTCGCAGAGGAAGTATTTAATCAGCATTTTAAAGGACTTAAATTTATTGAATATTAAGATAATTTAAATCATGAAAATAAAAAGCATAAATCATCTACCATCTCTCCACTTTCTAATTATTTCAGTGCTGCTCTCTCCTCCAACATTCTTTCTGAGCTTATCCTGCTCTTTGATTGCGGAGAGTATTGCATCGTAATCCTTTACTCTATGCATCAGAATATCCTTTACATTTAGAGCATCTGTATTGGCATCCATCTTTTACCCATCAAATCCTATATTTTAAAGTTTTCTTATAC
>WAPW01000010.1 GCA_015520565.1 Candidatus Aciduliprofundum sp.
GGTAAGCTATGACATGTCAATGGTATATAAAGAACCGGGCTCAGAGTTCCATGAAAAAGTAGTATTACACTATGTCTATTTAGAATCTATTTTATAGTTATATAATTAATTAATGGTAAAGATAGAGTGAGATAGAAATGGTAAGACCAAAGATCAAGAATGGAAGGCAAATAACTCTATATCTATCCGAAGACATAATACACCTTATTAATGAACATCGCAAAAATCTCAGCATCTCTTCATTCATTGAGCAGGCAATTCTTGCAGTGGTAAAGGGACAACAGCACTCAATTAAGATTTCACAAAATCTCTTATCAACTCAGAATGAGCTTAAGCATTTGCAAGAGGAGAATGAAAAGCTCCGCAGGGAGAAAGAGAAACTAGAGAAGAAGCTTGCAAAATGCGAGTCAAAGCAAGAGAATGATATAGAGAAAATTTTGCTCTCACCCCAACAACGCAAGTGGTTGCAGAGAAAGAGGATTTTAGAGCAAATAACCGAGAAACTGAGCTCTGCTCTGGAGAGCACCGAGGAATGGAGAGCACCTTTGAAAGAACTATGCCAAATAGCCAAGCTAGATTATTCTTCTATTTTGACAATTCTCAGCAAAGACCTAACGGTTTATGATGGTCACAAAACTACCCTTTGGCATCATAAAGATATAGAGGTAAAGAGAGAAAGTAATGAAGTATGGCTCTACAAAGATGGCTGGTGGGAAAGGGCACACAAGGAGGAGATAGATATTATTGGAGAAATGTTGAGAGAGGGAAGAACTTGGGAGGATATTGTGAGAGAATACTATCTCAAAACGCAAGGTAGAGAACCCTATAATGGAGAGATAATCAAAATGGTATATGATTTCTGGAAACCCCTAGAAAAGAAAAGGTACATGGCAAAATTTTATGAAGGCTGGTATATGGAAAAACAGGATGGCTCTTACATTCTCCATAGAGAGATACAACATCAATCCCAGGAGGTGAAGGCTTGTGCATGAATTAAACAAATTTCAGATTTTGAGAATAATAGAAGAAACCATGGAGCTTGCTAACACCATAACTCTTAGAGATACAATAGCTCTTGAAAATATTTACAAGATGGCAGAGGCAGTTAAGGGAGAGAAATTAACAAAGAGGGAGAAGCTAAGAATATTTGGGATAGTGAGATATAATTACCCCATCTTTAGAGAAGGAAAAGATAAGAAAATTTTGATAATATAAAACTATGCATCCTTAACTTCATATTTTTCCGCATCTTGCAATTCTTTCCATAGCTCCTCTATAACCCCTTTCTTTGCCTTCATCTTCTCTTTAAATATCTCTTCCAGAATTTCGTTGAATTTCCTCATATCTGTCCTCTCCATAATCAGCTCTTCCGAGTATGGAGATACCATTTCTATATGGGCATGAGGGTGCTTCGTGTTGTAATGCAATCCCCAAACATACCTAACTCCGTAATTCCTCGTTCTCTTTCTCCATTCATTCATGGCTTTCATGACCAAATAATGAAATTCTTTCTCCTCAATCCTCTTCTCTGGCGCAATGATTAGGTGTCTTATGGTAGGTTGCCCTATAGCCTTCTCTGAGAATTTTGTGAATTCCTTCATATCCTCATCCTTCATAGGTCTGTATCCATAGTATAGCTCTTTGTAAACTTTGTTCTTATCTAGCCCTTTTTCTATGTACTTTGCAACCCTCTCCGCAATATTTTCCCCTGTGGAGATCTTAGTTTTCATTATCACCTTTCACACCTCCCAAACTTCCATCAATTCCGATACGGTATTCTAACTCTTCACCATCACCCATTTTATCACCTCAGTAACCTTATCGCTTTTCTCCTTTATAAAGAGATGAAAAAATCAAAATGCAAATTTTTTCTGTGTAAACTTGTTCTTCTTGCAATATAGAATATTGAACTTCATGTAAAGCTTATAAATTATACATCAAAATTGGGTGCAGCTATGGCTTTTATGACTACAAGTATAATTTGTAAATATTTATTATATGTAATAAATTTTAGAAAAAAATAAATAGGATTATGTAGTATATTATGGACTAGAGAAAACATACACTATTATAATTTATCATCCCAAACTCACGATTAATTGCTCGCTAGCTCACATAAAAAATTTGGGAGGTGATAATGTGAAAATAGTCCTAACAGCTGGTAGAGCGCTGATGAGCGATTACAACGGGACAAATTATATGGGATTCGTTTCAGCATTACCTGCAAATTTAATAGGGAAAAGATTAGAAAAGATGTTTTTTCCAACATACTCTGATGAAACTGGTCGTGCAACTCTTTCAAATTATTCAATAGCAAAAATTGAAGCAGCCCTAATTAAAGAGGGCTTTTCAAGGGATGAAGTTGTTCTCGCAGATCCCACCAAGCTTGATAAGGTCGTTAAAGAGGATACTAAAGTATTGGGCGTGACTTGTATGGACCCCCTCGGAGTTGGTTTCGGAAGCGGAGAAGTATACTTAGCAATGATGTTATTCGGTGTGACCCCCAGAGGGCGCTCATATATGAGCAAGAGTTTTCTAGATGTTATAAATCATCCAAATGTCAAAAAATACAAGCCAAAGATAATAGTTGGTGGAGAGGCCTCTTGGCAATTTCTTGATTTGCATATGCAAGAGAAGTTGGGAATAGATACTGTGGTTATAGGAGAGGGAGAGAAGGTAGTTGGCGACTTGTTTAGAAAGGCCATAA
>WAPW01000011.1 GCA_015520565.1 Candidatus Aciduliprofundum sp.
CCTTTGCCCACTTGGTAAGGAAGATATGTACTTAAACATATATAAAGATTTTCATTTGAGCAAAATTCTTTTTTATTTTTATGACATAATTAATTTGTAAAACCTTTGTAAAACTAGATATTAAAAGTAAAAGAAGTTATAAAGTATGACAATGTATGACAAAATATTCTACATTGCATGACAAATTTTGCATTTTGGCATACTTCTTGTACTATTTGTCTTACTTAAGCAAGTCAGAGAGTAGAAGCTTGTCTCTCAATTTTGCCTTTATTCTTATTTTTTTAGAGAAATATGCAGTTAGAGCATCCTCTTTCTTATTTACTATATTTTTGAATGTTTCTGTTGTTGTCTCCACGATTATATCTGCCTTCACTTCTCCCTCTTCTACATCAGATAATTTTGAATTCTTAAGAGTAAAATAATAACTACCGTCATCTGTGAATTTAACAAGTATGGTTCTCTCTAAATCCTTTATTTTTTCCTTTCTTGGATCATCCTTTGCATTGAATTTATCCACTAATTCCTGCAATATTTCTTTCATCTTATCACCTCAGTATTCAATACCTTCTCTCGCTATAACACCCATTCTATAATAATGTTTCACCTCTCTCATCTCAGTTACTAAATGAGCTCTTTCTATTATCTCATCCTTTGCATATCTCCCCGTGAGTATTAACTCTGTTTTTTCTGGAATGGACTCTAATAAAGATAGAACATCTTCCAATTTTATTAAGTTGAAATCCAAAGCTACATTTATCTCATCAAGTACCATCACATCGTACATCTCTTTCAATTTTTCCTTGGCAAATTCCAGGGCTTTATTGGCTCTCTCAATATCCTCCTTCTGTGGATTTTTCTTGTTAACAAACCTATCAGTCCCAAATGGATATACCTCTATACCCAATTTTCTGGCAGAGACCTGCTCACCGTACCCTTTATCTGGCTTCATAAATTGAATTATTATGACTTTCTTTCCTCTACCAGCTGCGCGCATTGCTAGGCCGAAAGCGGCAGTAGTCTTTCCCTTTCCATTTCCCGTGTAAACATGGATATAGCCCATAGAGGAGAGTATGAAAGAATGCATTAAATAATTATCCTTTCCAAAAATTTAAATAAGTCCATAGCCATATTCTTAAGGGGTGTAATAAAAATGGGATTTGACATAGAAGCGCCTTTACCTTACATAGGATTTTCAGTAATGGAAATAATATGGTTTATCGTTGTACTTGTAGTGGGCTTTCTAGTAGTTAAACTACTCGTGATTGTTATGAAGAAAAGTTTGCAGAGAACAAAGCTTCCTGCAATTTTACAAGAATTCTTAATCAAGATTACTGCCATCTTCCTTTATATACTCGTGTTTCTATTAGCCCTAACTGCCCTTGGATATGACATGAGTGCCATTGTAATAGGGCTATCTGCAATTTTGGGCTTGATTCTTGGCTTTGGCTTGCAAGATACGATGACAAATATGGCAAGTGGATTCTGGATAGCTCTTACGAGACCCTTTGATAAAAATGATGTAGTTACTACTCAAGGTATGACAGGAAAAATAGTTGGCATTGGGATACTGACAACAAAAATGCTGACTCCAGATAATATGGTAATAACGATTCCCAATAAGATGATTTGGGGAAATCCGATGATTAATCATACTAGAATGAATGTAAGGCGTGTAGATGTAAATGTTGGTGTAGCTTATGGAACCGATTTAGATAAGGCAGTGAAAATAGCAATAGATGTTATGAAAAATAATGAATTGGTACTAGAGCAACCAGAGCCATCAGTTGCAATAACAGGATTGGCTGACTCATCAATAAATCTACAATTAAGGGCTTGGGCAAACACAGATGACTATTGGACAGTTAAAGGCAATCTTACTAAGGAAATTTATGAAGCATACACAAAGAAGGGAATAGAAATACCGTTCCCACAAATGGATGTGCACCTAAAAAAAGAATGAAAATTTTAAAATTCTAACAATTTTTATTTGATTATTTATTAGAAAAGAAAAATTTAGAAAAAAATAAATAATCTGTTGTTATATCCTATATACCAGACAAATATGGCTGATTTGATTTATTATCCCACTCACGATTAATTGCTCGCTAGCTCACATAAAAAATTTAGGAGGTGATAATGTGAAAATAGTCCTAACAGCTGGTAGAGCGCTGATGAGCGATTACAACGGGACAAGTTATATGGGATTCGTTTCAGCGTTGCCCACAAATTTAATAGGAAAAAGATTGGAAAAGATGTTTTTCCCAACATACTCTGATGAAACTGGTCGTGCAACTCTTTCAAATTATTCAATAGCAAAAATTGAAGCCGCCCTGATTAAAGAGGGCTTTTCAAGAGATGAAGTTGTTCTCGCAGACCCTACTAAACTTGATAAGGTCGTTAAAGAAGATACCAAAGTATTGGGCGTGACTTGTATGGACCCCCTTGGGGTGGGATATGGTAGTGGAATAGTATATATGGCTTTAATGCTTTTTGGAATTGTACCTAGAGGGCGCTCATATATGAGCAAGAGTTTTCTAGATGTTATAAATCATCCGAATGTCAAAAAATACAAGCCAAAGATAATAGTTGGTGGAGAGGCCTCTTGGCAATTTCTTGATTTGCATATGCAAGAGAAGTTGGGAATAGATACTGTGGTTATAGGAGAGGGAGAGAAGGTAGTTGGCGACTTGTTTAGAAAGGCCATAA
>WAPW01000012.1 GCA_015520565.1 Candidatus Aciduliprofundum sp.
GGCTCGGTAATTACAGCTCCTCTAGTTATAACATCCATTTTTTACCACCCCAATACAGTTTGCTCATAGGCATCCTTAGCCGCGAGGGCATTTTCCTCCTTCTTGGCAGGAGCATTCTCACGAATTGCCTCAAGCACATACTCAATTTTCACATTTCCAATCGCTTTAGCGTAAGCTCCAAGAATTGCAGTGTTCACTATAGGTGCAGCCATTGAGCCAAGTTTATGCTCAAGAGCTATTTTAGTAGCATCCACCGTGGCAATCTTGTAATTTCCAAGTTTGAACTCCTCTGGTTTCTTTGCAGTGTTAATCACGATTATTCCTCCCTCCTTTAAGCCCTCTGTAACATCAATGACATCCATAAGAGAAGGGTCAAGCACCACAACGGCATCTGGATTGTACACATTCATTCTAACATCAATCTTTTTGTTGTCAATTCTAGTAAATGCTTGCACAGGTGCACCTCTGCGCTCCACTCCAAAATAAGGGAACGACTGAGCGTAGAACCCCTGCTTCACTGCTGCTATGGCCAGAATATTGGCCGCAGTAACGGCTCCCTGGCCTCCTCTTCCGTGGAATCTTACTTCGTACATAGTGGGGGTTATAATGTTCTTAACCTTAAATCTTACCATGAAACATTTATCAAGATGGCTGCAATATCCCTAAGTATGGAGATGAACAAAATTTTTGATAAATTAGAAGAGCTGCAGCAAGAGCTCATAAACTTCACAATTGAGATGAATAGGATAAAAGCAGTAAATCCCGCATTCGGTGGTGAGGGAGAAGAGAAAAGGGCAGAATGGTTAGAAAAGAAATTAAAAGAGATCTGTGATGAAGTACATCGTTACGATGCCGTTGATGAAAATGGACTAAAAAGGCCAAATTTGGTAGGGATAATATACGGAGAGAATAGAGATAGGACAATATGGTTTATTGGACATATGGATACTGTGCCCGAAGGAGATTTGGAGCTTTGGGACCATGACCCCTATGACCCAATACTTAAGGATGGAAAAATTTACGGAAGAGGTACATTGGACGATGGCCAAGCTATTGTATCCTCTTATTTTGCAGCCAAGGCAATTTTATCCTCAGGATACAAGCCAAAATACAATATCGGGCTAGCTTATGTGGCTGACGAAGAGGCGGGTAGCAGGTACGGCGCAGCATTCTTGATGGATAAGGGAATATTCAAACCCAATGATTTGGTTGTGGTTCCAGATAGCGGAAACGAGGATGGCTCTTTTATAGAAATCGCCGAAAAGAGTGCGGCATGGCTGAAAATCACAACAATAGGGAAGCAGACCCACGCTTCCATACCTCAAACGGGTATAAATGCTCATAGGACAGGCATGAAATTCGCCCTTGCAGTGGATGAATTCTTGCATAAGAAATATGATGCAAGGGATGAAACATTTGAACCACCAGAATCAACATTTGAGATGACTAAGAAGGAGAAGAATGTAGATAATATAAACACAATACCCGGAACTGATGTAATTTACTTTGATTTTCGTGTATTGCCTCAATACAACATAGATGATGTAATAGCCGATGTTAAAAAAATAGCAAAGGAGTATGAGAAGAAGGAGAGAGCTAAAATAAATGTGGATATTGTGCAGAAATCTCAGGCAGCCCCACCCACGGATGTGAACAGCGAGATTGTACAAAAATTAATAAGGGCTCTAAAAGAACTTCGAGGTATTGATGCCAAAGCCGGTGGTGTTGGTGGTGGAACTGTAGCAGCATTCTTTAGGAGAATTGGTGCACCAGCAGTAGTTTGGATGACTGCAGATGAGGTTGAGCACCAGCCAAATGAATTCTGCCGCGTGAGAAATTGCATTGAAGATGCCAAGGTGTTCATCTATTTGGCTATGAATTAAGAAAACTTTAATACGATTTCTATCTTTCACCATTTGTGAAAATCGCATTTGGGGTATGTTCCCTTGGAATAGGCCATGCTATACGAAGTAGTCCTGTGATTGAGAAACTATTAAATGAGGGGCATGAAGTAGTATTGATATCCCATGGTAGGGCACTAGAACTTTTAAAAACTGAATTCCCCGGTATTAGGTTCTATGATGTTCCAGATTTCCCCATCCAATATCCGGAAAAAGCTCATCACTTTTTACCCTATGCGATTTTTAAATCCCCAAAAATAGCAAGTTCCATAGTTAAAGGCCATAGCTACTTTTTGAGATTGCACAATAGAGAAAAATTTGATATTATACTTTCAGATAGTAGATTTGACATATTTTATAGTGGAACACCATCATTTTTAATTATGCACCAGATTAGGGTAATGACGCCTTTAAAAACAATAAGAGGGGCATTATTGACCTATAACAATGTTATGGCCAAATACTTCAAGAAAATTCTTGTCCCTGATTTTGAGAAGAATTCTTTAAGTGGGGACTTATCACATAATTTGAAAATCATTGATAAAAGAAAGATAGAGTACATAGGGCCCCTTACTCCATTCAAACATAGGGATATTCCAAGAGATATTGATATTCTCATTTCTATATCTGGACCGGAACCACAGCGAACAATATTTGAGAGAAAAATTATGGAAAATTTAGATGATTTAAAAGGCAATATTGCAATAACCCTAGGCAAACCTGACGAGATTATCAAAAACGATGGAATAAAAATATACTCTTATTTGACAATGAAAGAAAGGGAAGAGATAATGAATAGGAGCAAGCTTATAATTTCACGCTCTGGATACTCCACGATTATGGATTTATGTGCCATAGGTGGAAAGGCCATGTTTGTGCCCACACCTGGACAACCAGAGCAAGAGTACCTCGCAGAGTACCTTGAAAGTAAGGGAATTGCAGGATATATGAAACAAGATGAGCTTGACTTGAAAAAACTAGTAAGTATGTCCAAAAATTACAGAGGATTTGAAGGAAAGTATGACCCAAGAATTTCGGTAGAGAATGTTATGAGGGTGATTTCTGAATGGAGCTAATGAAGTACAGAAAATGGCTAGTCGTGTCCATTGTAGTTAGCGCTGCATCTCTTGCAATAATTTACATGCTTAGCTCCACTAGGCATGCGGAGGAGGTAATACTTCAAATTAATCCCTACATGATAGTTGTAGCAATTGCATTAAATGTAGTTAGCTGGCTTGCTTGGGCTCTACGATTAAAAATCCTTGGCTCTGCTTTAGATGTACATGTTCCTTACAAGAAAGCATTCAAAATAATAATGGTAAGCCATTTTATGGCTGCCGTCACTCCATCCGCCATGGGTGGAGAGCCCATGAGAATTTATATGCTAACACAGGATAAAATAGCAAAGGGTAATACTGGCGTGGGAAATGCAACAGCTTTAACCCTTGGGGAGCGACTTATTGATTTTATATTCTTCGGAGTAGCACTTCCCATTTTGATGCTCCTTGTTGGATTCTCCGTAAATCTCACTGCCTTAAGATATTTCTTGATAGCTGCAGCCATTCTTCTTGGCATAGCTGGAGTGCTTACCTTCTACATGGTAACACATCCAAACAAATTTACAAAACACTCAAAAAAATTAGGAAAGCTTTTAAAATACCTAATAAAGGATGAAGAGAAGCGGGAAAAAACTATAAATAAGATGGAAAACGAGTTTGGTATATTCTCTTCTGGAATTATAACTTTATTTAAAGACAAAAAATGGCATTTACTGGCTTCCTTGGCAGCTACAACTTTAATGTGGGGTTCTGGATTTATGATTCCCTCCGTGATTCTCTTAGGATTGGGACTTCCACCAATATGGCTCTTATCCTTTATGTTTCAAATGATTATAGTTATAGTAACGATGATACCCATTTCCCCCGGTGGAACAGGATTAGCAGAGTTTTCAGCATATTTTCTATATGGACAACAGGTACCTCAAAGTGTAATTGGGCCACTAATTTTAGTATGGAGAATCTTAACATTCTATATGAACCTCGGTGTAGGAATGGGTTATACCATCCATTATATAGCGAAAGGTAAATAATCAACATTGTTATACACTAGCCATGGGCCAAGATGGGGAAAAATACATGCTAGCACTTAGAAATCGTTTTAATGCGCTTACTCCCAAGCCCACCACTATTCTTATTATTTCAATAATTTTCATAACCATTGCGTCATATTTAATTTCCTTCAATTTATGGAAAACTTTATTTTATTTCATCCTTCCATATATTATTGTAAATCTTATGGACTATGGAACTGTAAAAATATCCCATAACGATTTTTCTGGAAAGAAAATAATGATGGTAAATTTGACTATAATGATAATTTCCATTGTTCAGTTTTCAATTCTTCATATATTCTTCTCCACTGAGTTTTCCCTATTTCTTGCATTCTCCTCCCCAGTTTTTATGAGGGTTATTGTGTACCTCATATTTATGAGAAAAACCCCTGTAATTGGAATCATTACCTCTCTATACTACAACATAATTTATGGCGTTATTATACCATTTATGGGCGCAAGCTATGCAATACCATTCATAATTTCCTCTGGCATTTATTTGCTAGCAGGTTTCCCAATTTTGAAAATTACCCGCACATCTTTTTTAAAAGAGTTTGGAGAGGACCCCCTATGGTTTGTTTCATCTTTCATAAACTACATATCAACGCATTCAAAAGATAGTGTGGATACCCTTAACAGATTTTTTGAAGGGATATATAGAGAGAGAACAGTACCCATTTCTACCTTAGCTTTTTGGGATAAAGATTCTCCCAAAGCGATTTTTGTATTTCCCTATATCCATCCTGGGCCATTTGATGGTATTGGAGGTAGCAATATAACTGAAAAATTAAAAAATGCTTCTGGGCTAAGTAATTTATTCGTGTTTCACACAACTACCACCCATGACAACAACATAGCAGATAACGATGTAAAGAAAATTGCAAAATCTGTAAAAAATTCATTAAACAAAAATCAAAAATTTGATAAAATGAGTGATATGCATAGATTCAAATTAGATAATATTGAAGTTATGGTCCAAGTATTTGGAAAATATATGATAATTGCCCTATTACCTATCCAAGATATATTTGATGATGTGGACTTAGAAAGCGGTATGAAGCTTAGAGAGAAACTTCTAAAGTACTATGAGGACTCAGCAATAATTGATGCCCATAATAATTTTGACGAGCATGCAACTCCCCTATTTTTAAATGATGATGAAATTAATAAAATAATTGAAAAGGTAAAAAATATAAAAGCGGATGCGCCCATAAGAATGGGCTATGCTCAAAGAACATTTAAGGGTAGAAGCATAGGGCCAGATGGAATAAAAGTAGCAGTATTTGATTACAATGGAAAGAAGATAGGATACATACTTATGGATGGAAACAACATAAAGAAGGGCTTTAGAGATAAAGTTAGAAAATCATTAAAAGGCCTCTTAGATGATGTAGAAATATTCTCCACGGATAATCACATTGTAAATAACGACCTAACAGATTTAAATCCCGTTGGTGAGAGAGACCCTTGGGACTACATACTCTCTCTTATAAAAGATGCGGTTATAGAAGCCACTAAAAACATCACATCCACCAAAGTATCAATGCAAACAGAGAATGTGCAATTAAAAATGGCAGTAAGTGGGCAGATGGACAAAATAAATGATATAACAAGAGGAGTTCTAAAAAAAGCAAAAATAGTCACTCCTATACTTGTTTTAGTTTCATTTACAAGCGCATTACTATCTTTTCTCTATCTTTGAGAAAGATTTAAATTCCTCATTTTTCTAACTTTCTTATGCTTCACATAGGCACCTGCGGTTTTCCTGTTGCAAGGAAGAAATATACAAAGGAGTTTAAAGTTGTTGAAATTCAAAAAACATTCTACACGCCTATAAAAGAAGAAACTGCAAAGAAGTGGAGAGAAGATGTGCCAAAAGATTTTAAATTCACCATGAAAGCCCCACAAACAATCACACATCCTCCAAATAGCCCTACATACAGAAGATACAAGGGAGAATTAGGAGATTTTGGATTCTTCAAAAATAATGATGATGTTATGAACTCTTGGGAGCAGGCAAGAAAAATAGGAAAAATATTGAATGCCAAGATTATTATATTCCAATCTCCAGCTAGCTTCAGAGAGAATGAAGATAATATTAAGAATATTCACGATTTTTTCAATAGCATAGAGAGAGATTTTATTTTTGGCTGGGAGCCGAGGGGAAAATGGGGAGAAGAGAGAATAAAGAAAATATGCAGCGAGCTAGATTTAATCCATGTGGTGGACCCATTTAAAAATAAGAGAGTTTGGGGAGACTTCGGATACTATCGCTTGCATGGCATTGGGGGATACAGATACAAATACACCGATTCTGATTTGGAGAAATTAAGGGGCATTGTGAAAGATGGGGACTATGTTATGTTCAACAACACAAATATGTGGGAAGATGCAAAAAGATTCAAACTTCTACTCTTAGAAAAGCAGCTTCATAATGGGCATTATCAATAGCCAGAATAACAGTGCTTCCTCCAACCACAAAGTGCAGAGTTACATTTTCATTTGCCTCTAAGAAAAGAGTATTATTAGAGAGCATAGGAATACTTGAAGATACTATTGCAAAATACTCTTCATTCATACTTCTAAATTTAACAGTTCTAGACCACGAAGCGTTATTTATGAGAGTAACATTAAAGGAGTACTTACTGAATTTACTAGGAACAAAATGCATTGTTTTGCTCTCATTTAGGCAGAGTACATTGGTATTAATCTCTTTGCCATATCCCGTCTTTGTGAGAAGGGAAACTTTAAGCTCCCAATTACCTTTCTCTTTCATGCCTATCGTTACATTTGCGTTCCATTTACCTCCAGGATCTATGGTAAAATTATACTCTCTAGTTGATATATAAAAATTGCCGTTTATGATAATTGTTGTATTCTCCTTCATCTCTCCTTTATTCTGAACAAATATGTGGAGAGTTGTATACTCACTCAAATTCTCCACAAGTACATTAGAATCCAATGATGTTGATAACTGCATATTCTCGTGTAGAGTTACCATCTGCATGGGCACAGGCACAAATGTCACCGCTAACAAGAGAAATCCTGAAATGGCTAGAGCCCACCTTTTCTTGTCTAATTTTGTTATATCATTTAGAGGCGGAGGATGATTTAATCCCAAGAAAACAACGAGAATGGCAAATATGATCCAACCGGGATACCAAAATCCGAGAACAAACAAAAGACCTGCAAAAGCGTAGCTAATATACTTTGTTTTATCTCCAGCAATAGCTCGGGCAACATGGCCACCATCAAGTTGTCCTATTGGAAATAGATTAATTGCAGTAACGACAAATCCAACCCAACCAGCCATGGCCATAGGATGTATAAATTCTGAAGATGGCATAAAAAGAGATAAAAATCTATACATTAACGGCACATTCAAAAGTAAGTATTGATTTGTTGATTCAGGATTTATTACTGGAGGATGTATATTCCCAAGATACATTCCAAGGAGCGTAACAGGTATTGCTACAATAAATCCAGCTATGGGACCTGCAAGGCCTATATCAACAAGGGATTTTTTATTTGGTATGGGTTCTCTTATAGATATAAAAGCCCCCAAAGTACCCAAAATGGTAGGTGCAGGTATGAAAAATGGTAAAGATACGGCTACATTGTGCCTCTTAGCTGCGAAGTAATGGCCCATCTCATGCACTCCAAGAATTGTCATTAAAGGCAGGGCAAAATAGAGAAAACCCCCAAGAACATTATGCCAAAATCCATAAGAACCGTAATAGGTGGTATAATAACCTATCCCTACCCATATAGTAGAGATCAATGTTGCTATGAGAAGACCAATATTAACCCATATACTCATAAATCTTCTACGCTTAGTTCTTAGAACAATGAGAACATACTCTCCTCCCTCTTTTTTTGCTATTGGTACAAGACCTTTCTCGCGAAATTCTAATCTTAAAGATTCAAAATTCCTTTCAAATACCTCCTCATCTTCCGGAGTGAAATAGAATTCTAAATGATCAGGTGTGATTCTGAAATCGTAAACATTCAAATATTTGCGAACTAGGTAATTTATCTCCTCTATTTCTGGATTTATCATGTCAATCCCAGCAATTTCCTCGCAATATTTAATCCTTCCTTAATTCTCTCTTTCTCTCCTTTTCCCTGTGCAAAATTCTCTTTACCTCCTGCTTTTCCATTCATAACATTAGCAATTTCCAAGGCAATATTTCTTGCTTCTGAGCCAAAAACTACGAAACTGCCATCTTCTCCAATAAGCACACCTCTTTCAACATTGGCCATAAGCTCTCTTGCGAGAATTGAGAGCTCTTTCATCCCCAAGGACAATATTTCTGCAACAATTTTTTGTGATTCTAGCTCTCTCTTTATGCTATCCATCTGCAATTTTTTGAGCTTCTCTATCGTTTTCCTCTGCTCCTTCCATTCATTGAAGAATCTTCTAGCTGCGAGGGGCAATTTCTCTGGTTGTACGCCAAATACACTAGCACTATCATTGAGGATATCCTCTCTCTCCTGTGTATACTCTAATGCGCTCAAGCCGGATGTGTAAATTATTCTACTCACACCATCTTGAATTCTCTCTGTGCGAAGGATTTTTAAAAAGCCAATTTCTCCTGTATTCTTCACATGGGTACCTCCACATGCCTCCACATCAAAGTCCCCTATTTTCACCACTCTAATCTCCTTTCCTGGCGGGATACCTCCTTCATAAAGCACAAATCCATATTTCTTCTCAGCCTCAGTTCTATTCATAAACTTAGCATCCACAGGCACGCAAGAGGTTATTATACGCATTGCCTCTTCCTCAATTTTCTTTATCTCCTCCCTACTTATTGGCTTGTAATGGGCGATATCAAATCTGCATTCTTTCACATCCTTTTGAGTGCCATGCTGCCACACATGCCTTCCTAAAACTCTGCGGCAGGCAGCTAAAAGCACATGCTCAGCTGTGTGATTTCTCATTAATCTTTCCCTTCTTTCCCAATCAAGTATGCCCTTAACTTTACAGCCCTCTTCAATTTCCCCTTCTTTCAAAAAGTGAACTATTACATCTCCAAATTTCTGCACATCTATAACTTCATATTCCTTTCCATTGCAAATGATTTTTCCTCTATCAGCTGGTTGGCCTCCCCCCTCTGGATAAAATGCTGTCGCATCTAACACAACTTCCCTACCATTTGAATAAATAACCATTGCCTCAAATTCCTTTAAATATGGATCCTCGTAATACAATTTCCTTGTTGGTGGCAGCTTATATTGCTTTTTCTCTTTCTTCTTTTTCTTCGCTGCACCCTCATGTCTCTTTGCAACCAAGGCATGGAAATTCTCTGGAATATTCACACTTATTCCCATTTCCTCAGCCACATTTGCAACTACCTCAGGGAGAAGGCCATGGGAATCGTAGAATAAAATAAGGTCCTCCGTGCTTATTTTCCCCTTTTTCTTTATATGCCTCTTAACAATATCCATACCCTTGCTCAATGTCTTTCTATACCTCTCTTCTTCAATTTCAAGCTCTTCAAGCACTATTGGAAGCATAGATGAATCCATTATATCGGAAAATCTCTCAACATGCATCCTAACAAGCTCTCCTATAGCTGCAGGATTTTTCAAATCGTCTAGAAGCTTTAAAGTTCTCCTTATGAGCAACCTTGCAAGATAGCCGGCTTGAACATTTGAAGGAACAATGCCATCGGTAAGCATAAAAGCAAGGCTTCTCGTGTAATCCACAACCGCATATATTTTCTCCAGAGGAACGATGAAATCCTTGTACTCTTTCATACTAGCTCCCGTAGCCTTTAGAACTTCATTTATGAGCTCATTTTCATTCTCAATCTCAATGCGCGGGGATAGCAATGCAAATTGCCTTAAAATCTCATTTTTTCTCTCATCCCTTGGAATTTCAACTCTATCTTCAAGCATGCTTATCATTTCCGGGTATACGGCATCATAAATTGTAGGGGTGCCTTTAGAAGCCCAGACAAATCTCTCTAGGCCGTATCCAGTATCTACAACCTTGATGGGCATCTCAGAATAGCGAGTTCCATCTAATTCTATATCTCCATTCTCATCCTCTTTGAGGTTCATAAATACCAGCGTGGCTAATTCCAATCCTCCATATATAACTTCAAAGCTTGCCCCAGCATTGCCTCCACCTATCCATGGCTTTTCCTTAAAAACAACATTATCTGCATTACCACCCAATTCTTCAATAAGCTTCAATGCATACTCCACAGTTTCATCTTTCCAGTAAACAGGGTTATCTGGATAATTAAATGCATGATGAGCCATCATCTCAAAGCCCGTAAGATGTCTTCCCGTCTTGCCCACAGAATCCACATCCACCATCCTTATGCATGGCTGTGAAATTACGAGAGGATTTGCAGGAGGAGGTGCAAGACCGGATGTGACATGGGGCTGAAAATCGTATATGGATGCATTTACAAGGAATACATCATCCCTCCACCTTGCAACCACAGGATACCTTTTTATTTCCTCATGCCCATTCTTTTTGAAAAATTCAATAAAGCTCTTGCGCATACTCTCCACTGAGAATTCTTTATTGAATATCGGCTCTTTTAAAAACTCATACTCTCCGCAAGGTGCCTCTGTGCATGTCTCCCTTGGCACCTTGCTCCAAAAATATGCCCCACATTTTTTACACTTATACCTCTTCCAGCCATTTTGATGAAAGAACTGCAAATCCAACTCCTTTTCAAGCATAGATTTGGCTAATATCCCAACATATTAAAATTTATTCCCACATAATTACTCATACACTTTTTCTCTCTTATCAATTTTCAATATTGCTATCCTCTTATTGTCCTTATCAACTTCATAAAGAATCCTGTAATTTCCTATTCTTATTCTGTATAGGTTAATCTCTCTCCGTATCTTCTTGTACGGGTAGCTATACGGGTTCTCTATAAGTGATACAAACGCCTCTCTAATTTTATTTTTATACCCTTTAGGTAAATTTGATATGAATTTTGCTGCTGATTTAGAAATAATTATTTCATACATCAATCTTCACCAAATAGCTCTTCAAACTTAACATACTCTCCTTTTTTAATCTCTTCCCTAATTTCTTTAATTTCCTTTTTCTCTTCATCTGTTAATTCTTCATATCCTAAGAAATTATCAATTTTAGTATTCAGCTCCATAAGTAGTTTTTCAATATTGTTTATCTTTTCTAGTAGCAAATCTGACATATCACTCACCTTAGTCTGTACTATGCAAAACTCATTTTTAATCTTTTTGATTCTCTCCTATCCTCACAAACTTGCCAGTTCTCTCGCTTGCAAGCTCATAATTCTCCACGATAGTTTCTCCTCTAACGATAACGGTATGTGGAAATATGGTGTTAAAGCCCTCGTAGGGAGTCCAGCCACACTTGTAATGCAAGTCCTTAGCTCTTATTTTCCTTATATCACTTAAATTGAATGCAATTAAATCTGCATCATATCCCTCTTCAATCCTTCCCTTTCTCACATCTACGAGCTCAGCAGGCCTTTGCATTAAAATCTCTATAGCCCTGCGTAATGAAATTTTTTCAATCTTTACCAAATAAATAAATATTGGTACATAGGTTTCAACCTCAGGTATTCCTGCAGGAGCAGCAGAGAAATTTTGCTCCTTCTCCTCCATCGTATGGGGAGCATGGTCACTAGCAACAATATCTATTCTCCCATTTACCAATTCTTCCCAGAGTTTTTCAGCCATCCACTTTGCTCTAAGAGGAGGATTTACCTTCCCGTATGTGCCAAGAGGCATATCCCTATGCAAGAAGAGATGATGGGGAGTTACCTCACAAGTGAATCCACCAGCTTTGCATATATCTACCGTGTCTATGGAAGATACATGAGCTATGTGGTACTTGCCTTTTCCCAATAATTTTTTTACAGCTCTAACCTCGCATATTTCTGGCCTAGCTA
>WAPW01000013.1 GCA_015520565.1 Candidatus Aciduliprofundum sp.
ATCAACATCAAATTTCATAAGGTCCTCATAATTCTGCCCGTTTCCAAGGAATATTATGGGCTTATTTAGTTCGTATGCAATGCTTAGCGCTGCACCACCTTTTGCATCTGCATCTACCTTGGTCAAAATGACAGCATCTATTCCAACTGCCTCTTCAAACTCCTTTGCTTGCTCAATGGCATCGTTACCAGCAAGGGCATCTCCAACGAAAATTGTCAAGTGAGGTTTAGAAACACGCTTAATTTTTTTCATTTCCTCCATAAGATTGCGATTTGTTTGCATTCTTCCTGCCGTATCAATCAATACAAAATCCTTGTGCTTCGCCCTAGCATGCTCAATGGCATCATAGCAAACCGCAGCAGGATCGCCGCCAGCTTGGTGCTTTATAACTTTAACTCCTAAATTATCTCCATGAATGGAAATTTGCTCAATGGCACCTGCCCTAAAAGTATCTCCAGCAGCTAGGACAACCGAATAACCTTTATCTTTTAGGTATTTGGCCAATTTCGCAATGACCGTGGTTTTTCCAGTGCCATTTACTCCTAAGAACATTATAACTGTTGGCCTTGGAGAATTTTTTATGAATTCATCAAAATCAAAATCCTTACTCAAAATCTCCTTTATAGATTTCTTTAGTGTATCCTCCACTATCTTGCTCACATTTGCCCTAAACTTTACCTTCTTTCCCACGAGGGCCTTTTTCAAGTCATCCTTTATTTTTTCAATGACATCAACGGCTACATCCGCCTCCATTAATGCAACTTCAATATCCCATAGAAAATCTTCCAGTTTCTCCTCTGTGAGCTTCTTACCCATACCACTGGTAAATTCTTGCTCCTCCTCAATGTCCTCAGCTTTTTTCTTTATTAAACCTAATTTCTCCTTAAGGGCTTTGAACATTTTTCCTCTCCTCTACATACTTGGCATAATCTTGCTCAACTTTTGCACTTAATGCAGCATAATTTTCTTGCAATTTTTTGAGGTCCGTGGTTAATTTTAGTTGCAGATCTTCTAAATCTTTCCTCCTTTTTTCTATTTTCTCCAGTATTTTTTCCAAGGGTAGTTCTGTATAGAGCTCGTTGCCTATTGTTATTAATCCTTTTTTATCTTGTACTTTAGCCGAAATTAACACTCCCGCTCCTACAGGCACTAAGATTTCATCGTTTTCCATTTTCATATAGCCCTCAATAGTTTCCTTTGCACTCTCGTGCTCTTGAATGGATTTTTGCAAAGCATCAATTTGTGTTTGCAAGTTTGAAATTTGAGCTTTGAGGATTTCTAATGTGGCTAATCCCTTTTCTAGCTCCTCTTCATTCATTTCCACCACTTGTTAGATATTTCACCATGGGATCGTTAGAATCTTCTGGCTTTATTTCCTGTATTGCCTTTATATCTACCAATCTTCTCTTTATCCCGTACTTGCTCCCTATTATTGAATAAACTCTCTCTATAGCTCCACTTTCATCATCAGCTACAACATCCTTGCTAAACTTGTACCATTTCTTTCCCTTGGGAGAGTAAAGTCCTGCTATGCGGTACACTTTCATTCTATCACCCTTTACCCCCATGGCATAATAAATTAATAATTTGCGCTTATTGATGCAATGGGGTAAAATTATAAATCAGAATCTCAAAAAGAAGGGGTATGTAATCTGTAGGATGGAGTAATATAATTCTATAAATCTTTTTATTCTTTTAATGTTTTTAATCTAATTCGCACAATATAGCAAATGATAAATCTTTATAAGTCCCAAAAATTTTAAATACAGCTTCTACCTATAATCATGGTGGGTGAATAACCATGAACAAAAAAACCGCGATTATTATAACCGTAGTGGTAATAGTGGTTGTTATAGGCGCTGCACTTGGGGCATATTTTGCCACACAGCCTTCTTCCAACAAGCCATCACCTTCACCATCTACCCCAAAGCAACTGGTGATTGGTGTAACCGATAAAATATCGGACTTGGATCCATCAAATGCGTACGATTTCTATACATGGGAAGTTTTGAATAATATAATGAATGGTTTGGTAACATATAAACCTGGAACAACTGAGATACAGCCTGCGATAGCGGCAAGTTGGGATGTTAACACAAATGCAACTGTTTGGACATTCCACCTTAGACATGATGTAAAGTATCCAAATGGAACAGTTCTTAAAGCACAGGATGTTGTATGGAGCATTGAGAGAGTTATGAGAATAAAAGGAGACCCTTCATGGCTTGTTACATCTTTCGTCAAAACAGTTACCGCACCAGATGATTTTACTGTTGTATTCCACCTAAAACACCCAACTGCCTATTTCTTAGCACTCCTAACTGACCCACCGTATTTCCCAGTAAGTAGAGCATATGATCCAAATCACATACAAAGCGATCAGACAGCCGGAGGTCCAGGACCCTATTATATAACAAAGTGGGTAAGAGATCAGGAGCTTGACTTACAGGCAAATCCATATTATTATGGGCCTCAGCCAAAGATAAAGAAGATAGTTATTAAATTCTACAAAGACGCAACTACAATGAGACTCGCTTTGCAGAATGGAGAAATTAATATTGCATGGAGAACCCTAAGACCAACAGACATAAAGAGTTTAAAGGAGAGCGGTCAGTATAATGTAGTAGAAATACCCAGCTCCTACATTAGATATATTTGTATGAACACTGTGAAGGGTCCAACTAAGGATGTGCGTGTGAGACAAGCATTGGCATATGCTGTTGATAGACAGCAGATTGCAGAGAGAGTATTCCAAGGCACTGTAGAGCCCTTGTATACACTAATACCCATAGGAATGTGGTCACATAAGGATGTGTTCAAAGAGAAATATGGTGCATCTCCTAATTTAAATGCTGCAAAGCAATTGCTTCAGGAGGCAGGATATAGTACTTCTCATAAGCTAGAAATAGACTTGTGGTACACTCCATCTCATTATGGCGATACAGAGGCAGATCTTGCACAGATGCTTGCACAACAGTGGGAAGCAACAGGTATGATTAAAGTGAATATAAAGAGTGCTGAGTGGCAAACATATTTGCAGTATGCAAGAACAGGTTCTATGGAAGTTTATATGTTTGGCTGGTATCCAGATTACCTTG
This sequence comes from Candidatus Aciduliprofundum sp., assembly GCA_015520565.1. Taxonomy (GTDB): domain Archaea; phylum Thermoplasmatota; class Thermoplasmata; order Thermoplasmatales; family Aciduliprofundaceae; genus Aciduliprofundum. Next base: position 3,099 of record WAPW01000013.1, read on the forward strand.
ATCCTGATGACTACACAACACCATTCTTATCCTCAGTGGATAATGCAAATGGATGGGCTGGAACTGGTTATAACAATAGTGAGATGAATCAGATACTCTCTGAGGCACAGCAGTTAACTAATAAAGCTCAGAGAGAGACACTTTATATAAAGGCCCAAGAGCTTCTTGCTCAGGATGTACCATATATACCAATTATTCAAGGAAAATTGTACATGGTAACTGATAAAGACATAGGTGGCGTAGTGATAGGCCCAGACATGATCTTCCACTATAACCTAGTATACTTCAAATCTTAAATACCAAAAATTTTTATTTTTTTAATTGATTAGGGATTGTACGGATATACAAATAGTGTTAATTTGAGGTGATATACAATGCCCTCCAGAGGATTGGGTAAATATATCGTGATTAGAGCGCTTTTAATAATTCCTATGATACTTATACTCTATACGGTGGTATTTTTCTTCTTAAGAATTCTACCAGGGAATCCAATAATGGCAGTAGTAGGAGCTAAAAATATACCACCTGCTGAGCTACATCATCTGGAACATTTAGCTGGTTTAGATAAACCTCTTTGGTACCAATATTTTGATTACCTAGGGAAAGTTTTTACAGGGAACTTTGGTGTTACTTTGGCGTCTCCTAGCGGTGTACCCGTAACTAATTTTATAGCACAAAGATTTCCTGCTACACTTGAATTAACACTTTGGGCATTCTTTTTCAGTGTTCTATTTGGAGTTATAACAGGTGCTATAGCGGCAAAAGCAAAAATTAAACATAAAACAGGCACTGATACTTCTATGAGATTATACAGTATTATAGTTTACACTTTATTCATTCCGTGGTTTGGCATGATGTTACAGTATTTCTTTGGAGTATATCTCCACTGGCTTCCTACATCTGGTAGAATTGCTCCTGGCATGAATCTTCATACAATAACTGGGCTTTATGTGCTTGATAGCCTCCTTACCGGAAACTGGCCTGCATTTGTTAGCTCTTTAAAGCATATAATTTTACCTGCAATAACTTTAGGTATTGTGCTAAGTGGAGCATACACTAGGCTGGTAAGAAACAATATGGTTGATGTATTGAGTTTAGATTTCATACGCTCTTATTTTGCTAGAGGTGTGGAAGAAAGAAGGGTTATGTGGTATGCACTAAAGAATGCATTTATTCCAGTAGTAACTTTGATGGGTTTACAATTTGCTATATTGTTAGGTGGGGCAGTATTAACAGAAACTACATTTAGCTGGCCAGGGATGGGTACATTCCTTTTGGATAGAATAAGCTACCGAGATTACACATCCATTCAAGGAACTGTAATATTCATAGCCATATTCATTGGTGTAGTAAGTATGATTGTTGACATAATATACGCGCTTTTGGATCCAAGGGTGAAATATTAAGGTGATATATATGGAAATTGCAGATAAAATATTTAATCCAATAATAAAACCTCTCTCTAAAAGAATTCCAGGAAGAGGCATGCTTATAGCAGGATTAACTATAATTATTCTGGTAATCCTCTTGGCAATTCTTGCACCAGTTCTATCCCCTTATGACCCAACTAAATCTACAAACGATACTTTTGCACCTCCAAGCTGGAAGCATCCAATGGGAACAAACAGAATTGGGCAAGATATGTTTTCAAGGATTCTTTGGGGAGCTAGAATAATGATATATGTAGTAGCTATTGCAACTGTTGCTTCAATGAGTATAGGAATACCTATTGGACTAATCTCTGGCTACTATAGGGGAAAATTGGATAGAACATTAAGTATAATAATGGATAGCATATATGCTTTCCCCGCGATCATACTTGCCATTGTAATATCCGTTGCTCTAGGACCCAGCCCTATGAATACTGCAGTAGCTATATCCTTTGTATATGTACCCACATACTTTAGGATGATACGAGGGCAAACCTTAAGCTACAGAGAACAGCTATTTGTGGAAGGTGCTAGGGCTGTTGGAGCATCCAACAAAGATATAATGTTTAAATATATACTGCCAAATCTAGTGCCAACAATACTTGTAGTATTCTCTTTGAGTGTAGCAGATACCATATTAACAGAAGCAGGTCTAAGTTTTCTCGGGTTGTCCGTTACTCCGCCAACTCCTGATTGGGGTTACGATTTAAAGGTAGGACAGCCATTCCTACTAGATGGATACTGGTGGTTAGTAGTGTTCCCTGGGCTGATGATTATGCTATTTGCCATGGGTTTTGCACTTATAGGCGAAGCTCTTAGTGAGAGAACTTCTCTTGGTACGAGGTGATAAAATGGATGATGCTGTACTAGAGGTTAAAAATCTCCATGTATACTATTTCACTATTGCTGGTACTGTTAAAGCTGTAGAAAATGTGTCATTCAAGATAGATAAGGGAGATTGGGTAACTTTCGTGGGGGAAAGCGGCAGTGGAAAGTCTACCGTGGCTCATGCGTTAGTAAACTTGGTTCCAAATCCGGGGAAAATTGTGAAGGGGGAAGTTATATTTGATGGGAAGAATCTGCTAACAATGCCTCCAGAAGAGCTTCGGAAAATAAGGGGAAAAGAGATAAGCATGATTTTTCAGGACCCTATGACTAGCTTAGATCCCTTAAGAAAAATAGGGGATCAAATAACTGAAGTAATGACTGTTCATGGCGTAGATAAAGAAGAAGCTCAAAAAAGAGCAAAGGAGCTATTAAAAAGTGTAAATATACCAGAAGATAGATTAGATTATTATCCCCATCAATTGAGCGGTGGACAGAGACAAAGGATTATAATTTCTATGGCTATGGCTTTTCACTCAAAATTGATAATTGCTGATGAGCCCACAACAGCTCTTGATGTTATTGTACAGGATTCTATAATGGACTTAATAGAAGAACTGAGAAAAAGAGGTACAAGCGTTTTCTTCATCACACATGACATATCATTAGCATCTGAAAGAAGTTCCAAAATTGGAATAATGTATGCAGGTAAATTAGTTGAATTCGGATTAGTAGATCAGATTATTGAGAACCCAAAACATCCGTATACAGCAGCACTCTTTGAGAGCACTCCTGATCTCTGGGTGGATAAAACAATTACTTCAATTCCAGGCTATCCTCCAGATTTGAGAGATCCACCAAAGGGATGCAGATTCCATCCAAGGTGCCATGTGTTTAAAGAGAGGGCTGAATTAAAAGGTCTATGCGATGCAAAAGAGCCGATAATGAAGGAAGTTGAACCGGGGCATTTTGTTGCCTGCCATCTATATGGTGATTAAAATGGATTACATACTTGAAGTTAAAGATTTGAAAAAATACTTTCCTGTGCGCAGAAGCTTTACGGATATGCTAAAAAAAGAACCTGAGAAGTATGTGCGGGCTGTGGATGGAATAAGCTTTAAAATTAAGAGAGGTGAAACTCTGAGCTTAATAGGTGAGAGTGGCTGTGGCAAGACAACTGCTGGAAGAACTATATTAAGACTTATAGAGCCAACAGGGGGTAAAATAATATTTGAAGGACAAGACATAACAAAAATACCCGAAAAAAAGCTAAGGCCTATAAGGAGGAAAATGCAAATCATATTTCAAGACCCTTATGCTAGTTTGAGTCCAAAAATGAAGATTGGTGATGCAATAGCACATCCTCTATTAATTCATGGATTGGCAGATAAAGAAGAGGCAAAAGAAAGGGCATTAAAAATGCTGAAGAGAGTGGGATTAACACCTGAGGATGAATTCTATCATAGATATCCCCATCATTTAAGTGGGGGGCAGAGGCAGAGGGTAGTTATAGCTAGAGCTATGATTCTAAAACCTAAATTTATAGTGGCTGATGAGGCAGTGTCTATGATAGATGCCTCTATGCGTGCCTCCATACTGGAACTTTTAAATGACTTTAAAAGAGAGTATAATTTGAGCATGTTGTTTATAACTCACGATATAGACATAGGAAAACTGATAAGCGATAGAATTGCAGTTATGTATCTTGGAAAAATAGTTGAGATAGGGAAAGTTAAAGATATTCTGAATAATCCCCAGCACCCTTACACAAAGGCACTAATGGAGGCCGTGCCATCAATTGCGAGAAGAAAAAGAGAAAAGAAGGTGAAAATAAAGGGGGAGATACCAAACGCCATAGACATACCGCCAGGATGCAGGTTCCACCCAAGGTGCCCATTTGCTATGGACATTTGCAGAAAGAAGGAGCCAGAAATGGTAGAAATTGAACCAGAGCACTTTGCTGCTTGCCACCTTCTCAAATAATTTTTATTTTTCATTGGAATTTATTTCCTAATTTGAGGAAAAGTTTAAATTCTTAATGTAATCCTCCCACTTAAAGAGGTGATAACATGGGCAAACTTGCAGATGTTGAGATAGTGAGGGATGGAGATATATTCTATGCGAGAATTACTCTTCCAGATGGTACCGTAACTAAAATTGAGAGTGAGAGTTTTGAAGAAATTCTAAATCAAGTTGCAACTGAGTTAGAAGATAAATTCGGGTTTTTGTAAACTATTTTTAAACTTGATTGTTATCTTTAACAAAAAACTTATATATTAGCCAATCAATTATCTTCTTGCCCAACTCGTGTGGGAGGTATTAAAAATGAGAAAAGGTGTATTGTATGGAATAATAGCTGTGGTGGTGGTGATTGTTGTAGTTGTGGCGGCTCTTGCCGTCATATACTGGGCACCCCACGGCACAAGTCCCTCAAAACCCACAACACCAGCAATAAAGAACCCAGATACCTTTGTCTGGGACACTATAGGAGATCCACAGACATTGGATCCAGCAGAGGCCTATGATACAGCATCTGGAGTGGTTATACAGAATGTGTATGAAACTTTAGTGACATACCATGGTAGTGATACGAAGACCATATACCCTCTTCTGGCAACAAGTTGGCATGTGGATTCTACTGGTAAAAATTGGACATTCTATTTAAGAAAGGGAGTTAAGTTTTCAAATGGGGATCCTTTCAATGCTCAGGCAGTAAAGTTCTCCTTTGATAGAGTATTGATAATGAACTCTCCACAGACAGGCGTGTCTTGGATTCTAAGCCAATTTATGTACACTTACAATGCTACAACTGGTAAGTGGAATAGTCCTGATGGACAGAGCAGTGTGAGAGTGGTTGATGACTACACCGTTGAATTCCATCTCAGAAAGGCCTATGGTGGTTTCTTACCAGCAATAGCTTTCACAGTTGCTTCTATAGTTGATCCAAAAGTTGTGAATGAGCATGGTGGAGTGCAGCCCAATAAAGATAATGCATGGATGAGTGAGCATATGGTAGGAACAGGCCCCTACAAGTTGGTGACATGGCAGCACAATGCATATGTGAAACTAGAATGGAATCCTAATTACTGGGGTGGCTGGAGCGGTCACCATGTTAAGTATGTGATCATAAAGAACATACCTGAGGTTGCAACAAGGGAGCAGGAGTTAATCAAGGGGGATGCAGATATGGCATACATACCTGTCAATCATCTTAATGATGTAAAAGGCAAACCAGGGGTTAAGGTTGATGAAGGAGGATTGACCTTTGATGTGGATATGATTGAGATGAACTGCAGACCAACATATCATAACCAGACCAATCCTCTGTATTATAAGGAAGTAAGGCAGGCAATCTCTTATGCTGTTGACTATGATACTATAATAAAGGATGTTTACAAGGGCTATGCAATAAGGCTCCAAGGTCCTATCCCTAAGGGCATGCCTGGCCACGATGATAACCTCTTCATGTATCCCTATGATGTAAATAAGGCAAAGCAACTTATGAACGATGCAAGGCAGAAATATCATCTTCCAGATACTATTAAGCTTACATTGATTTACAACCAAGGAAACGATGTCCGCGCTCACATTGCGCAGATTGTTAAAGGTAATCTAGCTCAGATAGGCATAGCTGTGCAGGTACAAGAGCTTGCATGGCCAACCTTGTTGGATAAGATGGATCGTGGAGATTACAGCATGATAATAGTTGGATGGGCTCCCGACTACAATGACCCTGATGACTATGCATTCCCATTCTTGGCATCTGCATCCATCGGGGGAGATACCTTTGAGACTGGATGGCACAATGCCACAGTGGATAAGCTACTTCTTGAAGCAAAGTACACTGTAGATCAGAATAAGAGAATACAGCTCTACAAGGAAGTACAGCAGATAGCAATGCAAAATCCACCATTCATATATCTTGCACAGGATAAGCATGTTGCTGTATACAGAACTTGGCTACAGGGATACTTCTACAACCCAGTTATGATGCTACAGTTCTACCATCTCTACAAGCAATAAATCCATATTTTCTTTTTCTTTTTATACCTAAATTTTTAAGTAGAGTATCTTCTATACCCATTTAATGAAGCTATGGCAATATATTGCTAGGAGATTATTGCTGCTTTTGCCAGTTATTATAGGTGTTACACTGATAACTTTTACAATCTCTTTTGTCATACCAGCGGATCCTGCTAGAGCATGGGCAGGTCAAAAGGCACCACCATCGGTTGTTGAGAAAATTAGAATAGAGTATCACTTAAATGACCCAGTTTATGTGCAATACTATTACTATATAACAGGGGTATTTACTGGTAACTGGGGATACTCGCACTCAGAAAAAAGGCCGGTGATTCAATGTCTTGCGGATTACTTTCCGGCTACCCTTGAGTTGACCATATGGGCTATGGCTATAGCTATCCCTACGGGTATTTATTTGGGGGTAGTATCTGCTGTTAAGAGAAATAAAATACAAGACCATCTTTCAAGGGTTTTTGCATTAAGTGGAGTGTCAATGCCTATATTCTGGCTTGGTTTGCTTTTGATATTGATATTCTACACATATTTAGGTTGGTTCCCTGCCAGTGGAAGAGGTATAGCGCCAACGCATGTATATACTGGATTGTGGATACTTGATAGTTTACTATCTGGAGATTGGCATGCATTGGCTATTGATGTATGGCATATAATCCTTCCTTCCATAACACTCTCCTATGCAACCTTGGCTGTTATGACAAGGATGACTAGGTCAAGTATGCTGGAAGTCCTTAGGTTAGATTACATAAAAACTGCCAAGGCAAAAGGGCTTTCTAAAAAAGTGGTAATATATAGGCATGCATTAAGAAATGCATTGATACCAACCCTAACGGTATCAGGCCTTGCATTTGCTGGGCTTCTTGGAGGCGCAGTTCTAACAGAAACAATATTTGCATGGCCGGGTATGGGAAGGTACGCTTATCAAGCTATATCTACCCTTGATTATCCAGCTATAATGGGAGTTACACTGCTTATGGCGATAATATTTGTGATTGCAAATCTGATAGTTGATATAATGTACGCTTACTTGGATCCAAGGATTAAGTTGGGAGAGTGATAAAATGACTGAAGTTGAAGTAACAGGGGGATTTAGAAAAGCTCACGAGTCACAAATCAAGGAATTTAAATACACATTGTATCTTATGAGGAGGAGTCCTTTAACTATGACTGGTCTAATTATGCTTTTATTTGTGGTTATTGTGGCTATTTTTGCTCCTTGGATCGCACCGTATCACCCAACATATATTGGTGGACAGCAGTACTGGCCCTATGATTCTTCTCAGATGCTATCTCCTCCAAGCTTACAACATCTATTTGGTACAGATGATATGGGCCACGATCTATTTAGTATGGTTGTTTATGGTTCTAGAGAGGCACTCTACATAGGGTTTATAGTAGTTATAGTGGCTATGCTCATAGGGATTACATTAGGTGCTTATTCTGGATATGTTGGTGGCTGGGTTGATGAGGCAATAATGAGAGTATGTGATATGTTCTTTGCATTTCCTGGATTAGTGCTTGCTATGGCTATAACGGCAGCTCTTGGCCCAGGGTTACAAAATGTGATGTATGCTTTGATGGTAGTGTGGTGGCCTGGATATACGAGGATAATAAGAGGGCAGGTTCTATCTGTAAAGGAGAATCAGTACATAGAAGCTGCGAGAGCTGTTGGTTTGAGTAGATTCAAAATTATATGGAAGCATGTTATACCAAATTCTATTCCTCCGATACTTGTCCAAGCCACTATGGATCTTGGAAATGTCATCCTTACTGCAGCAGGATTGGCCTTCTTGGGATTAGGAGCTGCTGCATATACTGCAGATTGGGGAGTTATGGTTAGTCAGGGAAGGGCATGGCTTCTGGCAGGATACTGGTGGTGGTCCACATTTCCAGGTTTAGCAATATTCATAACAGTGCTTGCCTTTAACCTGTTTGGCGATGGTCTCAGAGATATACTAGATCCTAGGCTTAGGAGGTGATATCATGGATGATGATATATTATTGAAAGTTGAAGATCTTCATACTTATTTTTACACTTATGAAGGTGTGGTGAAGGCAGTTGATGGAGTATCTTTCTATGTAAAAAAAGGTGAAGTTTTTGGAGTAGTTGGAGAAACCGGATGTGGAAAGTCAGTCACGGCACTCTCCATAATAGGATTAATAGATGAGCCCGGAAAAATTGTAAGTGGAAAGATTATATTTCAGGGAAAGAATTTGAGAGAGTTATCAGAGGATGAAATGAGGAAAATAAGGGGTAAAGGAATAAGTATGATATTTCAAGAGCCAATGACTGCTCTTAATCCTGTCTATAAGATAGGGGATCAAATTTTAGAAATAATACTACTTCACAAGTACGGTATTGAGGATATTAAAAAAGCACCAAAGGACATAAAGAAGAAAGAGAGAAAAAGAGTTATAGATATGCTTAGGCTTGTTAGAATGCCAGATCCAGAAAGGGCAATAGATAGTTACCCCCATGAGCTAAGTGGAGGAATGAGACAAAGAGCCATGATAGCAATGATGCTTGCAGCTGAACCATCTTTGCTTATAGCCGATGAGCCAACAACTGCTTTAGATGTAACTGTCCAAGCTCAAATTTTAAACATTTTACTTGATATGAGAGACAAGCTTGGAATTTCAATAATTCTTATTACCCATGATTTGAGTGTTGTGGCAGATGTATGTGATAGGGTTGCTGTAATGTATGCTGGTAATATAGTTGAAATGGCAGATGTTTATACAATCTTTAAGCACCCAGTTCATCCTTATACAAGGGGATTAATGCAAGCTATACCTAGTATAGCTGAAAAAAAGGAAGAATTGAAGTACATAAAGGGTTCAGTGCCAAATCTAATCTATCCACCTCCTGGTTGTAGGTTCCATCCAAGGTGCGAGTATGCCCAAGATATATGTAAGAAAGAGAAGCCCAAGTTAATAGAGGTGGAGCCAGGGCACTATGTAGCTTGCCATTTTGCAAAGGAGTTCTTTGAAAAGGAGAAGGAGAGTGATAAAAATGAGTGAAGATGCAATTCTTCAAATTTATGGGCTTAAAAAATACTTTCCTGTCAAAGGTGGTTTTTTTGGTAAAGTTATAGCTCATGTGAAAGCGGTTGATGGAGTGTCTCTTGAGATAAAAAGGGGAGAGACCTTAGGAATTGTGGGCGAATCTGGATGCGGTAAAACTACTCTTGGGAGAACTATACTTAGGCTCATAAAAGCAGATGATGGAATGATTTTCTTTAATGCTCCTCCAGATGTTCAAGATAGAATTAGGGAGCTTGTGGGTAGAAAAGATGAGAAATCAAAGAGAGAGTTGGAAGAAATAAGGAAAAAATATGATTTAAATAGGAAAAATGATAAAGAAATCAGGCCATACAGGAGGAAAATGCAGATAGTTTTTCAGGATCCGCAATCTTCTTTGGATCCTAGGATGACCGTGAAAAAAATACTCGCAGAACCACTTTTAACACATAAAATTGTCCCTTCACATAAGGTTGAAAGTAAAATAATTGAACTATTAGAGCTTGTGGGTCTTAAAAAAGAACATCTACATAGATTTCCTCACGAGTTTAGTGGAGGCCAAAGACAAAGGATAGGTATTGCAAGGGCAATATCATTGAATCCAGATTTTATAGTGCTAGATGAGCCCACATCTGCTCTAGATGTATCTGTCCAAGCTCAGATTTTGAATTTGTTAAAACAATTGCAGAGAGATCTAAAATTGACCTATATGTTTATAACCCATGATTTAAGTGTTGCAAGGCACATGGCCCATAGGATAGGTGTGATGTATGTAGGTAAGCTCGTAGAGTTAGCGCCCGCCGAGGATTTATTTAATGACCCTCTACATCCTTACACTAAATTGCTTCTTGAAGCCATACCAATTCCGGATCCAACAAAGAGAAAGAAAGAGAGAAAATTGTTCACAGGAGAGGTACCAAGTGCTGTCAATCCTCCCAAAGGATGCAGATTCCATCCAAGGTGCGAATATTTCATGGCTGGTGTTTGTGATAAACTTGAACCGCCTCTCGTTGAGGTAAAGAAGAATCATTATGTGGCCTGCCATCTATATACAAAGGGATAACAAAATGGAAAGAGAAATGAGGAAAAAAGTACTTCGTCTTATTTTGATAGTTCTAGGGTACCTTATAGCCCTAATGTTTTTGCTTGGAGGTATAGTGTACTTGCTAGTACATATGTGGCTTTCTGGACTTATACTTATAGCAATAGCCATATCCTTATTTTTATTGACGATGTATTATTATTTAGGCACATCTGTATATGTTATATTTGAAGATTCTATGTATGTGCCTCGTCTTTATAGGCATGGTGATGCAAAAAAGAAGGAAATAGTTGAATTTAAAAATGTTAAAAAAGTTGTTGAAATCAAAGGAATTTTGCACGATGGATTTTTACTTTATATCTCATCAAAGGGTTATTATTTTGTAAGGAGATCAGTATTTAGCGAGATTAGGGAAAAATTATCTCCTAATGTAGAAATTATATGGGTAAAAAAATCTTAATTTTTATATTTCGTATTGTTTATGAGTTATTTAATAATCCTTGTAAATGTATTTCATTTACTAAATAAACCATTAATCTAACGATGCTTTTATTTCCCTTGAGATTATGAGGGAATTTGTGGATATGGAAAAAGAAATAGAAAAGGCAATTGTGCTTATTCGCAGAGGCTACTCAAAGGATAGAATAATTAAGAAAATTCATAAAAATTTTGATGCTGAAGAAATATACGAGATTGCTAAATGCAGAATAAAAATCAAAGATAAATTTTCAAAAAAAGAACTATATTTTGACACTTATGGGTTGAGATACTCCACACCTGAAATTATAGGGAGATACAGGGCTGAAAGGATAAAGGATTATAGAATAGCGGATATAAGCTGTGGCGTTGGAATGCAGGCAATCTTTTTTGCCTGTACAAATAGAGAGGTTTTGTGTGTGGACATTGATAAAAGGAGAATAGAATATGCAAAGAGAAATGCTGAAGCATACGGAGTAAAAAATATGAAATTCATATCTGGAGATTGCTGCAGTGATGAAATTTACAATATTGCCAAAAATTACGATATTATTTTTTCAGACCCTGCGAGAAAAGAGGAAGAGAAAGAGAGAAATTTAAGAAACCTTCTGCCATCTCCTTTAAAAATCATGGAGAAATATGGAAAAAGGGACTACATATTTGACTTACCCCCACAAATTTCTCAAGATAAAATCCCAGAGGGTTGGGAAAAGGAGTATATATCCCTGAATGGTAGCATTAGGAGGTTAACAGCATATGTTGGCACTCTTTATAGGGTTGATAGAAGGGCCGTTGCATTACCTTCGGGCGAGATTTTAGAATCAAATGAAGAAGATACATTTACTTTAAAAAGTGAGTTTAGCGATTATGTTTATATAGTTGATGAAGCACCTTATTACGCTCATTTATTGGGCGAGTTAGAAAAAAAGTATTCGGGATTGTGGTATGTTGCCACAGGAAAAAGAAGGACTTTAGCATCATCACATAATTTAATTAAATCCCCTTTTTTGCGAGCTTTTAAGGTATTGGATTACTCTAAGGATTTAGAGGATATAATTAAATTCCTGCAGAAGGAGAATTTTGGGAAGGTTACATTAAGAATGAGTTTGGATCCAAGGGAATATTGGAAAATAAGGGGAAGAATTGAAAGAGAATTAAATGGAGAGGATAAAGCATCGCTATTCTATATCAATGGATTCTATGTGGCGGCGAAGGATGTAACATAACCTATGTTATGTTTCATTTATTCCATTGACCTTATAATTTAGTGTTTTTTAGTTTGATAGCAGAGAGGTAAAATCAAAAAATGCCATTCTATGAGGTCGTTAAATTTATGATGCTTAAGTGGATGCACATATATGGAAGTTGACACTCTTTATCTCCTCATTGAAGACCTTATGTCCTATGAAAGATTTATAGATGAGATTAAAAAAAGGGAGAAAGAGTATGGAGGTTTGCTTAATGAAGAGGCAATAGCGTACATGATTGTTGACGAGCTTGGTAGAAATCCGGGAAATAAGATGAAAATTGCAGATTTGTACGATGGAATAAATGCCACAATAGAGGCAAAGGTAAAAAGAATAGGGTCTGTAGAAACAAGGAAAAATGGAGAGTTAAGGGTTATGAGGGTTGATATTTATGATGATACTGGCTATTGTCAGCTTGTACTCTGGAACGAGGAAATTGATAAAATAGGTATGCAATTAAAGCCAGATATGAAAATAAAGATAATAAATGGATATGTGAGAGAGAATATATATGGCTTGCAGGTATCTCTTGGGAAATGGGGAATAATAGTATTTCAGTGATTTAATAATCGTAGTAAATGTGATATGTGTATAAAATAAAGTGATTTGAATGATGGATAAAAAGGAGACCTTGGAAAAATACGAAAGGGCAAAGAGGAATGGTAAGGTGGATAAGGATATAATTCCTTTACTAGAAAAAATAAATTCTTTGCATAATTTTTACACTACCAGCAGCTGCTCAGGTAGGATTGTGCTATTAAATATTCCGGAAGTTGGGGACAAAAAAGGTGCAAAATTCCTTTGCAAATGGCATAGGGAGGCGGATAAAAAAGAGCTTCTGGAGTGCTTGAAGAAATACAAAGAGAATTACTTGTTTTTCATTATGCAATCACCTATAATTCATATAGTAGCATCTAATTTAGAGTGGGCAGATGAAATGATGAAAATAGCCCTAAGCTGCGGATTCAAGTATACATCAATAAAGAAGGTTGAAAATAAAAAAATTCTTGTGGAGGTGCTTAGTACTGAGAATCTTCATATCCCTATAGCAAGAGATGGAAAAATTATGGTAGATGATGAACAATTAACATTCTTTTTAGAAATGGCAAACAAATTGCTTGTTAGAGCAAAGAGCAAATTAAAATGCTTAGAAGAGAAAATTAGCTACCTTCTCTCATCTTCTTGATTCTCCAGTATCTGGTAACATATCCTGCTAGCATATTTCTCAATCTCTTTGTTTGCACATCTGTTAGTTTTGATACCATAACCTTGTTGTTTTCAAAATCTCCATTAAATTTATCTGGGTAAGCATCTACAAGCGTTCTTGCAACTCTTTTTATGTTTGAAGGCCTTATTGATCCCATACTTGCCGCAAATGGAAGCTTAAATATATACTTTTCCCTAACATCTTGCTATAAAATCTGCTAATCCCCTTGCAATTGCAAAAATTGCAATATAATCTGGTACACACTCCTCCCCTTGTAGCTCATAATTCTCTCCATTCATTTCTATTTTTATTTCATTTTTTATTTTTATTTTTGTATTCTCTTTTTTAAATATTTCTGGTATAGCATCCTTTAAAGGATTAAAATTTTTAAATTCTTTTAAGGTTAAAGGCCTAACAAGGAAACCTGTTTTTCCATGTAATGAACCTATTAATCTTATTAACCTATGTATATCAGTTGTCACAGGTTCATCTACTTCACCTCTTATTCTTATTTTATTCTTTATGTATAACAAAAATAGGTCTCTAAGAGAATCATTTTTAAAAATTTGAAGTTTTTGTGACTCTTTACCCTCTGCAAGATGTTCCAGTTTTGTAGCGTATTCCTTATTTTCTGATAACAATTCCTTTGCAAGCTTCTTTGATAACTTTTTATCTTTTAAAATTTTGTTTATTTCTTCTATCATTGCATTCTCTCCATTGGAGTTGTATATTTCAAGAAGGTGCTTTGATTCTCTTATAATCCCACTATGTACCTTGCTGTACCAGCCTCCATAATTCAGAGGATAGAGATAATAGAGCTTTCTACTCTTTTTTCTCCCTGTTTTGAGCTCTTCAATTCTTAAAAATTTGTAGATGTCAACTCCCTCACCTGTTATATAATTCACTATTTCCCTTCTATCATCACTATCAAGTTCCCAAACATCTGGATTTCTTACATATATATGGTATCCCCTACCTCCAGAAAAAGCAATAAATAGCTCTTTTTCTTTGAATCCCATATCTCCCATTAAGAAATCAAATATCAATTTCTCCGCTTCTTTTTTTACTATTTTTAGCATCTCACCATAACTTTTACCCTCTGTTTCAGGTATGTGATCAGCATCAAGGTCAAATATCAAATCCGCACCAAGCCATCCCTTTTCCTCCATATCTTGTTTCTCTGGCTCTTTGTAATAAGCGGTGGAATAATAGGCATGCTTTGGGACATTTTCTACCAAAAATCTCTTTATCTCAGAGCTCCTCTTAAAACTCTTATGTCTTAGCACGAATTTTTTATCAAAAAACATAAAGCCGTACTCTCTCTTGGTGAATCTTGGGGGCAGAATAATATCATTCTTCAAATAGTATTCCCGAAATTTAGATTTGAGAAATGCTGTGTTTGCATCCACATAATTGTTATTTATCTCCCATATTAAATTGTTTCTCCATAAAACTTATTTTAGAAAATTTAAAAAACATTTAACTCATCACCTTAAGTATGCAGAGAGAGCTCAAGGGAGGAATTATTGCCATCATTGCCGTTATATTAATAGCTGTAATTCTCCTATATCCTCAAATTCCTCAAAATCAAACTCCACAAGCCCCTCAAAATACTACAAAGATAATAATTTCCCTGTATTTTGGAGAGAAGGTAATTGAAGAGAAAAATGTGGAGCCAGGAGGCACTGTTATTGATACCCTTGAGAAAATTGCAAATGTGAGCACAGCATACAATGGAAAATTTGTCACAGGAATAAATGGCATACATCAAAATAGCACATTTTTCTGGTTTTACTATGTGAATGGTATCCTAGCCAATGTTGGTGCCTCATTATATAAAATACATCCGGGAGATGTGATAAGATGGGATTTTCATAGGTGGAATTCTAACTCAATAAAATATGCAGAAATAGCCGATTTTCCAGAGCCGTTTTGGCATGGTTACAATGGAAGAGTTTACAATACAACAATAGTGTATCAAGATGGATATTTGAAGTATGCAAAAGAACTAAGCTCATACTTTGAAAAATTTGGGATAAATTCTACCATTACAAAGAGTATAACAAAGGAAGAGTTGCAGCACAATAATGTGATTATAATTGGATATAATGCTTCAATATGCAATTATTTGAATGGTATACATACAAAGCTTGGGTGGGATTACTATGTGAAAAATGGATATATTGTTGCAAGGGGAAATGCTTATCATGGCTCTTTTATCCAAATTTCTCAATCGCCTTACAATCCCAAGGGCTTGAATTCCTGTGAGAATGTTATCATGTGGATTTATGGAACGAATGAAAATTATGTGAAAGAGAGTATAGAGAATTTGATAAGTGGAAGCATCACTTCATTTTGGTATTTTAATGGTGAGAGGATATGATAATTTTGCTCCTTTTTCTTCTCTCCTTAATTCTTTCTTTTCTCGTTGATAAGGTTCAAATAAGGGAAATCAAGATTAACAATTTTGTTGTGTTTGTGTGGTTAATTTTCATTACATATCTCACTTTAATATTCTCCTCTCCATACATTCTCTTTTCCATATTTCTATCAGTAGTAATATTAAAAATGCTTATGCGCTCTAATTTGTGGCATACTCTTATGAAATACACACTTTATTTCTCCATATTTATTTTAATTTTCAACATACTCCTAGGCACAAATGGAGAAACTGTGCTTTTGGAATGGTATTTTATAAAAATTACATACGAGTCAATTTTTTTCTCATCTTCAATGATCCTTCGTCTCATCATAATAATGGGGGCTTTTGCAATATTCAATAGCAATGTGGGAATGGAAGATTTGATAAATATAATGGAGAAATTTAAGATTCCCCATAAAGCGATAATGACCTTATCCATCTCTCTTAGATTTTTTCCAATAATGCTTGAGGAGGCAAAAGATTCTCTAAATGCCCTTAAGTTAAAGGGCTTGCCAATATCTTCAGGAAGTTTAAAGGAGAGAATAAGCGCGAGATATCCAGCCATGGCTGCCATGCTCAATATGTCAATGGAAAGAGCAATACAAATCGGAGAGGCCTTGGAGACAAAAGGTTATCCCTCCAATTCCCGCAAAGCTTGGAAGAGCATAGAATTAAATGGATTGCAGAAATTATCCATTATAATTCTCATTGTTGCGGCCATAATTGGCACAATTTACATAATTTTTTACGGGAATTTTGTATTTTACCCCAAAGTGGATGAGGCAAATTATAGTATTCTTATGTGCATATCAATGTTTTTATTGCCCCTTTCTATGCTCTTAGGGAGGGTGAGCATCTATGATTGAGTTCAAGGATTTTTCATTCAAATACGCCTTATCCAAAGAATGGAACTTGGAAAAAGTAAATTTGAAAATTGAGAGAGGAGAATTTGTTTTAGTTGTAGGGCCATCTGGCTCTGGCAAGACAACATTTTTGAGGGCCATAAACGGGCTTGTTCCTCATTTTTACAATGGGGAATATGAAGGGAAAGTGAAGGTGAATGGGAAGGTAATAAAAGATACTGCTCCAAGGGAGATTGCCAAGAATGTATCCTCAATATTTCAAGACCCTGAAAATCAAATTGTAATGGAAACTGTTGAGAGGGAAATTGCATTTCCCTTGGAGAATATAGGATTATCAAGAGATGAAATATCAAAGAGGGTAGAGGAAGCTTTGGATTTAATCAATATTGCAAATCTTAGAAAGAGGAAAATTGAAGAGCTATCTGGAGGGGAGAAACAAAAGGTTGCCATAGCTACTGCCATAGCCACATACCCAGATTTTTTACTCCTTGACGAGCCCACGAGCCAATTATCTCCAAATTCTGCCGAGGATATTTTAAGCTTGTTAGAGAGGTTAAACGATGATTTTGGAATAGGTATTATCCTTGTGGAGCACCGCTTGGAGAGAACTATGTACAGGGCAGATAGAATTGTAGTATTCTCCCATGGAAAAATCATTGGGGATGGAGAGCCAAGAATAGTTGCATCTAAAATTGATTTTGATGCCCTAGGCATAGGATATCCCCAAGTTTCTAGATTAGCTATTCTATTAAAAAAGAATTTTTTGCCCCTAACCGTAAAAGAGGGGAGGAGAATATTGGCAGATGAATTGAAGAGATTGAGATATAGGGATGAGAAAAAAGAATATGGGAGAAAAATATTAGAGGTAGCGAATTTAAGATTCTCCTACGATAAAAATGCAGTTTTGAAAGGATTAAATTTGAATCTTTATGAGAATGAGATATTGGGTTTAATTGGTAGAAACGGAGTCGGGAAGACCACTCTTGCAAAGCTCCTAGCAGGGCTCTTAAAGCCATACAAGGGGAAAATAAATAAGGTTGGAAAGATAAGCATGGTATTCCAAAATCCCAATTTACATTTATTTGGTGATACTATCTATGAGGATGTATCCACAGGAGTTAAAGACAAGGAAAAAGTTGAGCAAATAATGAAGAAGCTTGGAATTTGGGAGTTGAAGGATAAAAATTCCAGAGATTTATCAGGGGGGGAGAGAATGTTAGCTGCCATTGCCTCCATAGCTGTTTTAGAACCAAAAATATTGATATTGGATGAGCCAACTCGGGGCTTGTCATATTCTCACAAGCTCAACTTATCAAAATTCCTAAAGGATTATGCAATTTCAAGGGGAATTATACTCATTAGCCATGACATGGAGATGATAGCGAGAACCGCAGATAGAGTGGCAATAATGGCAGAGGGAAAGATTATAGTTGAGGGAGAGAAAAGAAAGATTATGCCAAATTCTCTAAATTATACAACGCAATTAAACAAGCTCTTGTCTCAATATGGAGATAGGAGAATACTTGTAGAAGAGGATATTGAGGGGTTGCTATGAGAAAAGATAGCTTTTTTCTCCTAATAACAATTATTCTGATTTTGGGCATAGGGGCTTTATCAGTATTTTACCCCTCTTTTTTAGGAGTAACTTCAATGATTATCCTTCTTTTAATTCTTTTAGCATTGCTAATATTTTATGAGAAAAGCTCTAATAAGAGCAAGGAAATTGCAGTTATAGCAATTCTTGGAACATTTTCAGCAGTGGCGAGGGTGCCCTTTGCCGCAATACCAAATGTTCAACCTTGCACATTCATAATTCTCGTATCTGGCTATGTTTTTGGCCCATTCGCAGGGTTTATGATTGGTGCTGAGACAGCACTATTATCAAATTTCTTTTTAGGTCAAGGTCCTTGGACTCCTTGGCAGATGTTTGCTTGGGGGATAATTGGAATAATTGGATGGCTCTTTAGAAAGTTTATGTATGGGAAAAAGCATGAGTTCCTCGCTTTCTTGATTTTGGGATTCTTGAGCGGGTACCTTTACGGCATAATAATGAATGTTTGGTATTGGCTTGCGTTCATATATCCTTTAACTTGGCAAAGCTTTCTTATGGTTGAATCTACTTCAATTTGGTTTGACACATTGCACGCATTGGGCAACATTATTTTCATTGATCTCTTTGCTGTGAGATTCATAAAATTGCTTGAGAGATACAGATTAAGGTATGGATTATTTAATAAAATTCTAAAGAATTCTGCTTCATAAACTCTCTCATTAAGGAGGTAGCATAGGAGCCACGATGAAGGGTAAATTTGAAATTGCATTCATTGCGAGTATAATCAATTATAGGCGCAACTATATTTCTCCTTCTGCCCTTTGAGCTCAATTCTGGGATTTCTCTTATGTGAAACATTTTTTTATTTATGCCCTCTTCGTTAATAACCTCTCTCTCAATCTCCCCTTGCACTCCCCCACTAAAATGGGAGTTATAACCGAATAATATGGTGGAGACGTATGCTCTTCTTGCTTCAATTAATTTTTTTATCTTTGCAATATTGAAATCTGTAACTTTGACAAATTCTTTCATAGGCAAGCCAAATTTATCCACCTTCATAACAATATCCCCAACTTGCACATCAATTCCAATTTCTAATCTCTTGCTCAGAATTTTGTTGAAAATGTAGCTTTGATACCCATGCACAAATAGAAGCAAAAGATTCTTGGGTAATTGTTTTAGAGCACCCACATAATCCCCCTCGTTCTTTATTAGATGATTTAACATTGCTCTCTCATAACTCGCGTTTTTTCCTATATTTTTTATGGTCTCTCTCGCATCCATGTTCTCAAAGAAAATTTTTCTTCCCTCATCCTCGTCAAATGAAGAGGGAAAGCCGATGTAGTATCTTACTGCCTCATCGTATTTTCCTTCAATTATGAATTTTCCAACAATGTGGGTAATAGGTCTGCTTGCTCCAAATCTCTGCACACCAAAGAAATTCGGGAAGAAGCCATTCAACTCTTCCTCTATTTTATTAACCCTATCATCGCATTTTGCATCTCTAACTAAAATGTTGAATTTATTCCCATATAAATCTCCAATATTTATCTCCTTATCGCTCCTAAATTCTTCAAGAATTTCCACATCCTTCAGCTCTAATTTTATCTTCTCTCGGTAATTGAGGATGCAAAAATATTGAATGGTTATGCCCCTCTTATCCTTGTTTCCTGCAAATTTTATGCGATGCTTGCTAATACCTAAATTCTTGCTCAATATTTTCACAAATCTATTGGTTTCCCAGTTAAAAAGCTTAACCTTTATGCAAAGATTCCTTCCATTCTCTTTTTTCTCTAATTCCAAGGGAATCTCTTCAACATAGAAATCTTCAACCTTCTTTCTTAATTTTCCACCTATGCCAGGAGTGGAGGATAAAAAAGAAAAAATGCCTATATCCTTTTCTGCATACATTATATCCAGACTTCGTCCACTAGCCTATACTCTAAGAGCTCGCTATCGTCAAAGAATATAGGTATCTCCCTCTTTGCTGATTCTTCTGAATCTGAGCCATGCACAAGGTTATTCTGTATGCTCATTGCAAAATCTCCTCTAATCGTTCCAGGCTCTGCCTCTATTCCATTTGTTTTGCCCATCATCTTGCGTACAACTTCTATGGCTCTATCTCCTTCTAAAACCATTGCAACAATTGGGCCAGAGGTTATGTAATCTATCAAGCTCTCGTAGAAGGGCTTATCCTTATGCACCTCATAATGCTTCTCTGCCCTCTCTCTGCTTAGCCACAGCATTTTCATTGCAATTATCTTCAATCCTTTCTTTTCAAAGCGGGAGATGATCTCCCCAATGAGCCTTCTATTAACTGCATCTGGTTTAAGCAGTACTAATGTCCTTTGCTTCATTTTCTCGCCTCTGTATCAAATGAATTCTAACTTCTTTCTCCTTTTTGTATGCGGCAGTCCATCTCACTTTGCGGGGAATCCTGTGCAGTTCAATCATATTCTTGTAGCACTTGCTACTGCAAAAATAGTAAACTGTGCCTGTTCTAGTAACATACATCTTTCCAGTACCCGGCTCTATCTCCTTTCCGCAGAAGGCACAAACATGCTTTGTAGGCATCTAAATCACCTTGCCTCCAGCTTTCTTGCCTCTCTTGCAGTTTCTCTAAGCATCAATATATCTCCAACTCGTACAGGACCCATAACATTACGGGTTAGAATTCTTCCCTTGTCTCTACCTTCAAGAACACGAACCTTGACTTGAGTAACCTCACCGGTCATCCCTGTTCTTCCCATAATTTCAACGACTTCGGCGGGCGTAGCTTCATCTGCCATCTAAATCACCTTTACTTCTTTATTGCCTTAATCTGCTCAATTATCTCTTTGAAAGAATCTGCAGCTTTTCCAAAGTCAAGGATACTCACTGAGGCAGCACTCTTTATGCCAACTCTCTTACCGAGCTCTTCCTTTGTGGCAACATAGCCATAGGGTATGCCTTTCTCTTCGCAAAGCAATGGCAGGTGAGCTACTATCTCGGGAGGATTCACATCCTCGGCAATTACCACAAACTTTGCATCTCCCCTCTCAATTGTCTTTGTAACTTCGTTTGTTCCCTTCCTAACCTTTCCAGTTTCCTTGGAAATCTCTATGGCGCTAAGCATTTTTTCCTGCAGTTCCTTTGGTGTTTCAAACCTTACATATATTGCAGCCATTTTCTTTACCTCCTTCATCTAATCAATCATAGGCAAAGCACGAAAACGCTTATTGTATAAATAATTTTGGAAATAGGTAAGAGAGGTGAGTAAAGGTCTTTCTTACTAAATAAATGAAATAGAAAAGGTAATTTCTTTTGCAAAAAATTTTTTATATTTTTATTTTCTTATCTTTTATGGTGGAGCCATGGGCTTTTTAGATAACACCAAAAGAGGATTCGCTGAAGAAGTAGGCTTAGTAATAATCTTTACTGCTCTACTTTCAATCATTGTATTTTATCAAGATATGATTACTAAGGATCATCCCCTTACGCAGGTTCTATTAATTGCAATACCACTCTTTTTCTTTATTACATTCTTTTCCATTCGGGTAATAAGGCTTGCTCTTGTATATCGTACTCCAGTATGGCTCTATATGTTCAATTTACTTTTTGTTGCAATGTTACTAGCTACAGGAATGACTTTGGCCAATAAATTTAATGTAGTAAATTTAATAATATTCTCAGCAACATTTTCTCTCTTTGGAATTTACCTATATATAACAAAAAATGCTAGAAAATTCAAGAGATTTAGTATTATTGTTCCTCCAGAGAGATACGCCATCCTCAGAAGTGTTATGACCAAGAAACAAAGGTTCACGCTGATTTTCCCAGATAGGTATATCAAATATCTAGAAACTGGAGATAAAAAGTATCTGGATGGCGATGAGAATGCTGGGAAATAAGAAAAAGGATTTTATCCAGGAGATTTTGGTAGTTATAATTTCAATGGTTATATTTACTGTTCTCGCTGTTTATTTTGCAGATATATACCCCCATAACACGCAGTATTCCGTAGTAAATGATTTTATTGTAATTTTCGGTGTGTCGTTTTTCATATTCTTTCCAATAATCAGAGTTATAAGATATGCATATGTTAACAGGGTATATATATTCCTTTATTTCCCATATCTATATTTTGTACCAGCTATTTTATTTATGGGAGTGGATTCTTTTCAGAAATTACAAGGAACTCTTATTGAAGAGCTTGATCAGCTCGTTCCATTTCTCGTAATTTTAATTTCAATGATTATTTATACAATTTACATACTTATCCAAAGAAAGAGAGGTTTGTTTAAGAAAACAGTACCACCCGAGAGAATTCAAACTCTCCGGGTGATTCTCACACCAAAACAGAAACTCACACTTGTATTTCCAGACAGGTACATAAAATACTTGGAAACAGGAGATAAAAAATACTTAAAGGAGGGGGAGAAGAATTGATTGTTACACAGCAGGGGCTTTATCTCATAATTTTATTTGATATTCTCCTTATAATTGGATTTTTTGTGGGATACTTTGTTCCGGGAGCGAGAAAGATACCAAAGAAGGGAAAGAAATTAGAAAATGAAGAAATAGAGAAATTAAAAAGAAAAATGGATGTAAATGCAGAGATATATGTAGTACCTGCTAAAAATATTAGAATAAATGCGTTTCAGATAGGCGCGAAGGGAAAGTACATTGTAATTTTGCAACCATTATTTGAGAAGTTGAGCAATGAGCAACTCTTTGCGGTAGTTGCCCATGAGTTAGCACACATCAAGTTGAGGCATGTTCTAAAAACTCTTATTGTATTTAACATCATTTTTGCTATTGGAATAAATGCGTTTCTTTTTCCAATTCCAGATATTGCAATAGGGATAATAAC
>WAPW01000014.1 GCA_015520565.1 Candidatus Aciduliprofundum sp.
ATATTATATCTACTGCAATTAAACTTTCATATAGCCCAACAGTCCAAGGTTTATTTTTTCTTATTTCTTCATTTAATTCTTTGACTTTGTCTGAATATCTTGGTTTTGATTTTGGAAGGGGTGGTAAATAAGTTTTCGGTTTTTCTAAGTTTTCTACTTTTATTTCCTCTATTTTTCCAGAAGTGTATTTAAATACTTCTTGAGGCCATTTTCCTTCTAATCTTCTCGATAAGGACGCATAATTTTTAACAATTTCAAGTAATAATTTTCTTAGTTGGAGAAATATAGGATGAGCAGGGTTTATATCGGATTTGCTACTATTCCATGGCATAAGCTTTGATTTCCCCTTTAAAAAGACCAACACTCTTAATAATGATATACTTGGATGGGGGACACCTGCTATACCTTTATAAAAACCTACATCATAACTTTTGAGTGCACGAGCTATTAGTCTATTATTGCAATATATATAAACACCATATTCACCCGTAGCGGGGCTTGCTTTTTTAGTAAGTCCACCTATAATCTCATATTCAACAACCCCCTCATCAGTTGGTATCTTTCCATAGTATTTATGAGGTGGATAATTTGGGGGATATGCCCAATCATCAAAAGTTTTTGCTTGTATTTTTTCCCCATTAATTTCTATGTTGATATCACCTTTATTTAAAAAGAGAGCATACACAGCGCTTAAGTGGTCTTTAAGTCTTGTTATCTTATCCTCTGTGATTGATTGTCTTAAACGAGTTAATTCAACTATAGTGCTTCCTTTGTCAAGGTCTAGATCGTATTTATATACGGGCAAAAGCCACTCCTCATTTTGTAGCCATGAATCATCAAATTCCACACCATAGACCGAATCATCTCCCTTATACCTAGAAATAATTCTTACATTTTGAGCTAAAGCTACTGCAGCCCTTTTTGTCCCGACTCCAAAAATCCCTATTGTTTGTTCAGATGGTAGATTTAGGGTAGTGCCTGGGCTTACAATAGCTCTTAGGTCCGATTTTTTAATGCCTCCTGCATTATCCACTACTTTGATCGCTTGCTGATTTTTATCTAAGGATATCTCTATATCCAATTTATTTTGGTTACTATTTTTAGACCACATATCAATAGCATTATCTATCAATTCAGAGATTCCTTTATATAAGTCGTAGTCAGCGATAATTGAAAGAAAAATTCTTTTAGAGGGTGTTGCATCAACTCTATCTACTTCTTCTCTCATTGAATAGACCTCCTTTATTAAATTCCCCCTATTACGCCTAACTTTAGATTATGCGCATTTCGCATAATCCACCTGTTATGAGAGTTATTCGGAAGTTTTATTATCCCACAAATCATTAAGAAAGATATGTTTTTTGAGAATAAAAATCTTGCTTTATTGGGAAGTTATAATCACCTAACCTTCTCTATCTTAACCTTATGCTCTTTAAGCCATTGCACATACAATTTTATAAATTCCAAACGCTCTTCAAAGTTCTTTTCTTTAAGCTTTTTCAATTCTTATAAATCAATTTCTGGCAGATCCATAGCACTAGCCTCTTTCCTATCCCTTTTGCTCAAATGATGTAATGGCTTTGCTTATATATTAAGAGTGCGATTTTCTTCAGCATTTCAGCAGAAAAACTTTATGAATGCAGCTGCTTATCCCCGCACATGGAAGAGCTACGCAACATCATTCTCAAGTACGCGCTTCAAAATGCAATTCTTCACGATGGTAAGGCAAATTATAAGGCAGTTATGGGAAAGATTATGGCTGAGAATCCTTCTTTACGCTCCCGTGCTAAGGAGTTAATAGGGGAGGTTAAAAAGATTGTGGAGGAGGTAAATTCTCATAGCCCTGAGGAGCAGAAGAAAGAGCTTGAGAAAATAGCGCCTGAACTCTTGGAAAGAAAGAAGAAAGAGGAGAAAAAAGAATTGGAAGATTTGCCCGATGTGCACGGCGAGGTGAGAATGCGTCTTGCTCCGAGTCCTTCTGGCCCAATGCATTTGGGACAATCAAGAATGGCAATTTTGAATGATGAGTATGTGAAGAGATATGGCGGGACGCTCTTTCTTAGAATAGAGGATACAAATCCCCATAATATCTTGCCAGAAGCTTATGATATGATACCTGAGGATTTAGAATGGCTTGGGGTGAAGGTTCATGAAATTGTGATTCAGAGCGATAGATTTCAGATCTATTACGATTATGCCAAAAAATTGCTTGAGATGGGCAAAGCGTATATCACTACGGTACCAGCGGAAGAATGGAGAAAATTGAAGAGTGAGGGCAAGGCCACGAAAGATAGAGAATTGCCCCCTGAGGAGCAGCTGGAGAGATGGGAAAAGATGCTCTCGGGCGATTATGATGAGGGAGAAGCGGTTTATGTTGTAAAAACAGATCTGCAGCATCCGAATCCTGCTATAAGGGACTGGGCTGCTTTTCGCATAATAAAGGATGTTGAGCATCCTCGCTTGGGAAATAAGTATATTGTTTATCCCCTTATGAATTTCTCAGTGGCTGTGGATGACCATGAACTCGGGCTTACGCATGTGCTCCGTGGCAAAGATCACCTAAATAATACTTACAGGCAGATGTACCTCTACGATTATTTTGGCTGGAAAAAGCCCATTTACATTCACTATGGCTGGGTAACCATGAAGGATACAATACTAAAGACCTCGCTCATAAAGGAGGGGATAAGGAAGGGCGAATACATGGGATGGGATGACCCTCGCCTTGGTACATTAAGAGCATTGGCTAAGAGGGGCATACAGCCAAAGGCAATAAGAAAATACTGGATTCAAGTTGGGCTAAAGGAAGTGGACATTGAGTTTTCTTGGGATACTTTGTATGCTTATAATCGCGAGCTTGTGGAGCCCAAAGCAAAGAGGTACTTCTTCGTTTGGAATCCAAAGGAGGTTAAAATAAAAGGAGTGGAGAGAATAGAGGGAATGGCACCGTTGCATCCCAACATGGATATGGGATTCAGAGAATACAAGCTTTCCTCGCCCATAAAGATTCTCCTAACTATGGATGACTGGGAAAAAATAGAAAATGGGGAGGTATTTCGCCTCAAAGATTTATGCAATGTGGTGAAGAGAGAAGGGTATTTAGAGTATGCGGGCAATGATTTAAGTATCGTTAAGAAAGGTGCAAAGATAGTGCATTGGGTACCAAGAGATTCTCTACCCTGCAAGGTTTATATGCCAGATGGTAAAATTTTGGAAGGGTATGCGGAGAAATATGTGGAAAATAGCATAAACGAGATAGTGCAGTTTGAGAGATTTGGATTTACAAAAATATACAAAGAGGGAGAATTGGTGGGTTATTTTGCCCACAGGTAATTAGGTTACATTCACATAGGATGGGAATTTCTTGAGGAGAATAACATCTCCCACGGCCTTAACCCAGCGATAGGGTACCACAACTGGCACACCATCTTCTACGAGAAGAGGATTACTCTTCTCCACATAGAGCCCGTATATGATTTGGTCATTTACATCTAGCAGAACATCCTTTATGGTACCCAAAAGATAACCCTTATCCGTGTATATCTCAAGTCCTATAAGCTCAGTTACCTCCGTCATCATTTTGATCCCCAAGGAGTATTATCTTGCTATTATTTAAATCTTCTCACATTTAATTTAGCGCATTTGCAGAAATAATAAATAATAGGATGAAATATCCACTCCATAGGTGATCAAATGAGACTTGAAGAGCATCCAGTAATAGATTTTAGTAAGAGAAGAGGTAAAAAAGTTACAATTTACTTTGAAGGTAAGCCCATTGAGGCCTATGAAGGAGAACCAATTGCTGAGGCGTTGCATGCAGCAGGCATAAGAGTTTTGAATTATAGCACTGAGAAGCAGAGACCTCGTGGCTTGTTCTGCGCAATAGGAAAATGCTCCTCTTGCTTGATGGTGGTTAATGGAATTCCAAACACGAGGACATGCATTACGCTTGTGGAAGATGGTATGAGAGTTGAGAGGCAGAGAGGTGCTCAGCCCTTGCCAAGGGATTATAAGGCACCTCAGTGGAAGGAGACAGAAAAGCACTATGGTGATATAGTTATAATCGGCGGAGGCCCCGCAGGATTGATGGCAAGCATAAAAGCTGCAGAGAATGGAGCAAAGGTTCTTTTAATAGACGAGCAGCCCATACTTGGAGGGCAGCTTGTGAAGCAGACCCACAAGTTCTTTGGTAAGAGGGAGCAGTTTGCAGGAGTTAGAGGTATAAAGATTGCTGAAATCTTAGCGGATGAAGCTAAGAAGAATGGAGTGGAGATTCATCTTGAAACATCGGCAATAGGCATATTTGACAATAATGGCGAAAAGCTTGTAGTTGCTGTTGAGAAGAACAAAAAGCTTCACGAGTTCCATGGCAAGGCGGTTGTTGTTGCCACTGGAGCTATGGAGAAGATGATTCCCTTTGAGAATAATGATTTGCCCGGCGTGTATGGTGCTGGAGCCATACAAACTCTCATGAATACTTATGGAATTGAGCCGGGGAAGAGAGTGCTCATAGTGGGTGCAGGTAATGTTGGTGTCATACTTGCTTATCAATTAAAGCAGGCAGGAGTGGATGTAGTTGCTATCGTTGAAGCCATGCCAAAGATAGGTGCGTACTTCGTTCATGCCGCTAAGGTTCGCAGATTGGGCATACCAATTTACACAAGACATACAATTCTCCGTGCAGAGGGAAATGAGAAAGTGGAAAGGGCTGTAGTAGCCCAGATAGATGAGCACTGGCAGCCCATACCGGGCACAGAGAGAATTTACGATGTGGATGTTATCGCCCTTGCCGTTGGATTGAGGCCAAGCATAGAGCTCTTGCATCAAGCGGGAGCTCAAATCACATACTCTCGCGAGCTTGGTGGTTATGTTGTGCGCCATGATGAGCGCATGGAAACAACTGTTCGTGGGTTATTCGTTGCTGGTGACTCATCTGGCATAGAAGAGGCCACGACTGCTATGCTTGAGGGTAAAATAGCTGGCTTATCTGCTGCCTTGCTTGTTGGCAAAGCGCCTGTACAAGTTTACGATGAGATAAAGAAAGCTCAAAAGGATCTGGAAGAATTCCGGAGTGGTCCATTTGGAAAACGCATACTTGAAGGTTTGAAGAAGGTGATGATAAATGACTGAAGAATATTTAGAAAGAGGTTATTTAACTCTAGAAGAGTTAAAGGAAAAAATCAAGTTGCCAAGCGAGGAGAGATTGCAAAGCAAGCATCCTGTTGCTGTACCTGAATGCCCCCAGAGGATACCATGCACTCCCTGCAAGGAGATTTGTCCTGTTAATGCAATAAAGATGGATAATCCCAATGACCCACCTGAGGTGAATTATGATAAATGCATTGGCTGCTCCCTATGCGTTCAAATTTGTCCGGGACTTGCATTCTTCATGGTTCAATACAAGGATGATAAGGCCCGCGTCACAATGCCCCACGAATTACTTCCGATACCAAAGAGGGGAGATGAGGTTATACTCCTAAATCGTAAAGGAGAAGAGGTTGGAAAGGGCAAAGTTGTCCTTGTTATTCCTAGGGAAAAGAGTGTTGGAGATACAGCTGTGGTAACTGTGGAGATGCCCAAGGAGCTTGCATGGGAAGTCCGTGCTATAAAGGTGGTGGTTTAAATGGTTGATAAGAGCAAGGTTATAATTTGTAGGTGTAACGATGTAACG
>WAPW01000015.1 GCA_015520565.1 Candidatus Aciduliprofundum sp.
TCGTTGGCATGCTTGGTATGGTTCTAACAGGAGATCTTTTTAATTTCTTTGTATTCCTTGAAGTAAATTCTCTTGCTTCTGCAGCATTGATTTCATATAGGGTTGATAAAGGAGTTGCAGTAGAAGCGGCATTCAAATACGCCATTATAAGCTCCATCGGTGCTTTAATATTTCTTTTTGCAATCGGGATTTTGTATGGAGAGTACGATGCATTAAATATTGCAATGATTGCTCATAGGATGAGATTTACTACCCTTGATAAAATAGCATTATCATTTATGGCTGTTGTTCTGGCCATGAAATGTGGTGCATTTCCAATGCATATGTGGGTACCAGATGCCTATGGCAAAGCTCCTCATGGTGTGAGCGCAATAATAATTGCAGCTTCCCAAGCATCTCTTTATGGCTTATTCCGCATTCTATTCACTCTATTTGGATTAACAGCAAACAATATAACCCTTGGATGGCTTCTCATTGTTCTTGGAATATTCAGCATGTTCTTTGGAGTAATAATGGCCTTCATCCAAAATGATATAAAGAGAATGCTTGGGTATATTGCAGTGTCTCAAACTGGTTATATGCTTCTTGGAGTCGGAGTTGGTCTTGCTACACTTGGAACACAAGCATTTAATGAGTATGGCTTTCAAGCAATCGCAGGAGGCCTTTTCCATGCTCTTAATGACATGCTCTACTTAGGTTTATTGTTCTTGGCAGCAGGAGTAATAGCACATAGAATTGGGACTACAGATATTAACAAGATGGGTGGTCTTGGACATACGATGAAGTATACGAGTATATTTTTCTTAATTGGAGCATTAGCATTGATAGGCATTCCACCCACCAATGGTTTTGCATCCAAATTCATAATATATGAAACCACCTATCAATTTAATCCCCTTCTCTCAATAATAGCTATGGTTGTAAGTGCAATTACCATAGGGCCTATCTTAAAAACATTTAATTCGGCATTTTTAGGACCTAAAAAATTTGATGTTAAAGATGCACCAAGAAGTATGATGAGTGGAATGTGGCTTCTTTTAATTCTCATAGTGGTATTTGGCATTGTACCAAACATTGCGATGAGTTATCTAGTTAACCCTGCAGCTTATTCACTTGCAAATCAAACAGGCTACCTATCTCGTGTTTTGGGAGGTGTTGCTCCATGATACACATTGAAACATCCTCTGGCTACTGGTATCCAATTATAATGTTAATAGCATTTATAATATCTTGGCTCATTGCCTACCTAATATGGAGAAGGGGAGAAAAGAGTTACAAGAAAAACACAGAGGAAGATGATGTTTTCTTTGCAGGTAATCCCCCACCACAGGGAGAATTAGCTCATATTAAAGGAAATAACCTAGGATGGGGATTCGTGGAGGCACTAGATGGTTTTTATAATGGTATGAAAAGAATGCACAATGGTATCATAAATGATTATGTGGGCTGGTTTATAGGCATTCTAGCATTTGTACTCATTATCATTATTCTATGGGGTGGTGCAATATGAGTTGGGAAAATTATATGCCCTACATTTACGCAATTTTTGCACCCTTTGCCTTGGCATTATTTGGAATAATCTATGGTCTAGTCCTTAAGGGATTTGACAGAAAATTAGCAGCCCATATGCAGTGGAGAGTTGGCCCACCCTTAAGGCAACCATTCTACGATGTTTTAAAACTATTTGAGAAAGAAAACATTGTTCCAAAAAACGCAGTTCCATGGATATTCAATTCTGCTCCAATAATTTCTATGGGTGCATTAATTCTCGCTCTTCTCTATCTTCCCATTGGACCATTTAACCCCGTCCTAGGAAACTATGGTGATTTAATAGTTCTCCTTTATATACTTGCCCTTCCGGGACTTGCAATGATGCTTGGTGGATTTTCATCATCATCACCATACTCTGCCGTTGGTGCCCAGAGAGAGTTCATAATGATCCTATCCTACGAGTTTCCCCTTGCAATAATAATATTTACATTCGCTTGGAAATACAGCATATTATATCCCAATCTAAAAGCATTTTCTCTATTAACATTTGTTGAACACCCGTTATGGCAGAATGTTGGAATTCTTGGCTTTATTGGACTTCTAATTCTTTTAATAACAATGTTAGTAGTTACTACGGGAGAAGTTGGAAGAATGCCATTTGATATTGCTGATGCGGGAACAGAAATATCAGGTGGTGCTCTGCTTGAATACACAGGTAAGAATTTAGGTTTATTCTACCTTGCCGATGCTGTAAAGATCGTTGTAATGGGAACCCTAATAATTACATTCTTCTTCCCCTACAATCTTTCATCTCTCCTACTTCATTATTTTTCTCTACCTCACTACGCTTGGCTCACCATTGATTTCCTTTTTTACCTTCTTAAATTGTTTATAATTTCCTTCGTAGTTGTTACAGTAATGCGCGTGGCATTTCCAAGATTTCGTGTTGATCAGGTTGTCAAATTTTACTGGGGATATGCAACACTTGCAAGTTTAATTGCCCTGAGTTTAATAGTTCTTGATACCGTGGGAGGTGTTTGAAAATGGTAGATATGGATAAAAAAGTTATGGCGAGAAAAATGGGACGGTTAATACGTTCAATATGGATCTTTAACTGGTTTAACTCATGCGGAGTGACAGAACTTCTTCCAGTAGTGGCATCAATCTACGATATGGAGAGATTCGGATTAATTGTTGTAGATAATCCAAAGCATGCCGATGTTTTGATAGTGGGAGGTTATCAGACAGAGAAATCTATTAAGAGAGTAATAAGAATATACAATCAGATGCCAGAGCCAAAAGCTGTTATGGCTCTGGGCTCCTGCACAATAACAGGTGGGATGTACTGGGACTCTTATAACACCATAAAGAGGTTGAGTGATTACATACCTGTAACCATATATGTGCCCGGATGCCCTCCGAGACCAGAAGCGGTTTTTCAAGCAGTTGGGATGATATTTGAGCATGTAAATCAGCTCAAGAAAGAGGTGAAGGGAAAATGAGCTGGGAGGAAATAATAAAGGATTATAATCCAACAATTCAGAGAGAGAGAAGGATATGGGTAAATATACCTAAAGATAAAGTATACGATATATTGCAGAATTTGAAAAATGAAGGATTTGAACATTTATCTTCTTTATCTGTAACTGACTGGATAGACGAGGGAAAATTTGAAATAACATACCATCTGTGGAGTTATAAATTCAAGGTTCTCCTCACAGTAAAAACCAAGATTGATAGAGAAGAGGCAAAAATAAAATCAATTTACCCAATTTATGACAGGAGTGCGTGGATACATGAAAGAGAAATGCATGAATTGTTCGGTATAGAATTCATTGGCAATCCTGATTTATCTCCCCTATTTCTTGAGGACTGGAATGAAAAACCTCCTTTTCGTAAAGATTTTGACTGGCGCGAATATGTTCGTTCCAAGTATTACAATAAAGAGAACGAGAGGGAAAAAGCCTATTGGGAGGTATGGTTAAAATGAAAGATAAGGAAATTGGATTTTATGAATTGCCCTTTGGGCCTGCTCACTCAGGCTCAGGAAATTTTATGGTAAAATTAAAAGTGGATGGAGAAAGGGTAGTTGAAGCCCGTGCCGACCCAGGATATCTGCATCGTGGTTTTGAGAAATTAATGGAATATCGCACTCCCCTGCAGAATGCCGTGGTTGCAGATAGGGTATGCATATTAGAGCCTCTCTCCTGGGATTTGGTGCATGCTGAGGCAGTAGATGAAATTATGGGTTGGGATATCCCAGAGAGAGCAAAATATATTCGGGTAATTTTAGCGGAATTCACTAGGATTCAAAGTCATCTGATATGGTTTTCTGGGGGCTCAATGGCAACAGGATTTCAGACCGGATTTATGATAGGAATTGGATACAGAGATTACATTCTTGAGCATATTTTTGAGCCTGTGACAGGAGCGAGGGTTTATCCTACAGGATACATTCGCCCGGGAGGTGTTCGCTGGGATTTACCCAAGGATTTTGATAAGAAATGCTATAATGTTCTTAAGAAGATTGAAAAAGCGGTGGAGGATTTTGACAAATTGCTATTTTCTAATCCCGTATTTAAGGAAAGAACTCAGGGGGTTGGAGTATTGAGCAAAGAGGATGCCATAAGATTGGGTGCAACAGGACCAATTATTAGGGCAAGTGGAATTGAGACGGATGTGAGGAGAGATGATCCATATGAAATATATGATGAACTTGAATTTAATATTCCTGTGATGGATGAGGGAGATGCATATTCCCGCTTTTTCATTGGTAGAATGGAAATTGTGGAAAGCATGAAAATAATAAGACAGGCAATGGAAAGAATGCCAAGAGGAGAATACAGCCTAAAGGTAAATCCATTTATGAAGATGAAAAAAGGCGAATCTTACGCAAGAATTGAGGCAGCAAGAGGTGAAGCAGCAATATATATGGTGAGTACAGGGGATAGAAAACCATACAGGGTAAAGATTCGTGGTCCATCATTTCTCCATTTAATCCCTGTTCTTGAATTTTTGCTAAAAGATCAGCAGATTGCGGATGTCCCTACAATATATTGGAGTATGAATACTTGCCCTGCGGATATGGATAGGTGATAAGAATGGTTATGGAGGTAGTATTAAAGAATTTATTTAAAAAGCCGATGACAATAAAATTTCCCTATGAGAGCATAGAAACTGCTCCAAGATACCGTGGTAAGCATGAGTTTTATATTGATAGGTGCATAAGTTGTGCTATATGTCAAAGAGTTTGCCCAAATCAGGCAATAAGAATGGTTCCTTCAAAAAATAAGGAAAAGTATCCAAAATTATATCCTGAAATAGACCTCGGAAAATGCTGCTGGTGTGGTCTGTGTGAAGAATTCTGCCCTAAGGATGCAATAAAATTAACTCAGGATTATTTTCTATCTACCTTTGATCCAAATACAGTGATTCTTCCACCAGATAGGGAGAAAGATAAAAGTTTAAAATAGAGTGTGGAGATGTATAAACGATGAGCGAGGAGATCAAGGACAAAAACTACGAATTCTACATAAATGCGGATTTGAGCGAGTATGCAGGCAAGTGGATTGCCATAGTGGATAGCAAGGTTGTGGCCAGTGGAGAGAGAGCTGACACAATATATGATGAAGCGAAAAGAAATTATCCAGAGAAAGAGGTTATGTTAGCCAAGGTTCCAACATCAGATACATTAATCCTTTGAATTCATAAAGGAGGTGTTATTTATGCCGATTTTCACATATAGAAAAGAGAGTGGTAGGATAACTAAAGTAATTTACAGGCCTATGGCAAAGGTATATGTGCAATCATTAAATGGTGATTGGATTCCTTTTGTACCATACATAGATTCTGGAGCAGACATAACACTATTGCCATTCTCATTGGGTATAAAGCTAGTATTTGAGCCCACAAAGATATAATTAATTTACACGGAGTAAGAGGCATAGGCTGGAAAGGAAAAATAGAATATGCCATATTTGCAAGGGCCTTCTCTTCAAAGCCTCCTAATGCTTATGCATACAGCCTTGAAGATATAGAGAAACTTCTGAGAAATTAAACCTATGAGGCAAATTCAGATTTTGGACAATTCCAGTAGGTAGCTGGAAGAGAGTTAAGAGATTAGGAAATAAGATTGCAATGTTCTCAATAGCTTTTTATAAATTGTATGGCCCTTTCTTTTAAATCGTTTATATCCCAGACCTCAATCTCTGTTTTGGGAACTGTACTTTTATCTGGAACTACAACTATCTTTCTTGCATCTGGGAAACTCTCTAATTTTCTCTCCACTTTTTTATCTCTTTTTTCGTGACCTCATCTCTCCACTTCACTTCAGCAACCACGCTTAATTTTTTGAACTTTACCAAAGCAACATCTATTTCTGGCTCCATAATTTTCACGGGCTTCATACCAAAATATTTAGCCATATACCTTTCTATGAATCTCTCAACCAGAAAAGGTAATTGGCTATTTCTGAGAGATTGTTCTTTCCAGAAGCTATGGATTCCAGAATGGCATTGTATCTCCTGCTCTGAGTAACCTCCTCGTCAAGAACCTCTCCAGTAAAAGACCTTGCGAAAATAGAGCCAGAGAGTATGCAATCTTCAACACTCTTTCCGATTAGTGTGGGCTCTTGATGCCATATCAATTTCTCAAAATCCCCTTTACTTTTTATTTATCCCGCTAAAAGTTCAATAGGAGAGAGTAAGCCCACATTCTTAATTGAAAAAAGCCCTTTGAGAGGAGCATTAGGCCCTTCAATGAACTTCTTGTGGAAATGCATGGTTGAAGTTATCAGAACAATATTACCAGAGCACTGCCCAGCTTACAAAGCGTCAAAAAATCTAGAATCTCACGATGAAACTCGTCAATTATGTGTTATCCTTGCATATTTTTAGGAACACTTTCAATTCGTATTCTTCACCTTCCTCAGGATCAAAGAATTTTCCACCCCTGCGAACTATGTAGTACTTGTAATCTGAAAGAGTGAGCCTTGCATAGAAGGTCTTGCCAGCCTTTCTGCGCCGAACAGCATCCTTCTACCCTCAGCCTGAATAAACTTTTCTAAATCTGCCTTTTGACTATGATACTCATAGTATCATACTACTGGTATCATGTTATATAAGATTTGCTGGATTTGAAGTGAGTAATAGGTAAAAACAAAGGTATGCGTTTAAGATTGTTAACTCGTGTATTTTATAATTTATTTAAATTTGCCATAAAATATTTATAGGGCAAATAGAGTATACTTTTCATAATTAAAAGGTGGTAAGAATGAAGGAAAATGAAATATGGAGGGTATTGGCGTTTTCCTTTGTTTTCATAATGATATTTAGTTCTTTAAGTGTTGGGATCTCTATATCTTCTCCTATTCAAAGGCATGTTAATGAAAATATAGGGAGCAGCCTAGCGAGCTCTCCGTGGCCAATGTTTCATGGTAATTTAAGGCATACTGGATTGAGTCCCTACAAGACAGGGAGTAATGGTGGGATATTCAAACCAAAATGGACATTTATGACTGAGGGATCAGTGTGGTCCTCGCCGGCGATAGGTAAAAATGGTATAATCTACGTAGGTTCTAGTGATAATTATATTTATGCACTATACCCTGATGGTGCTTTTAAATGGAGATTCAATACTGGTGGTGGAGGACGATCTTCGCCAGCTATAAGTAGTAATGGTACAATCTATGTAGGTTCTGATGATCATTATATTTATGCTATAAATCCCAATGGTACGCTCAAATGGAGATTTAAAACTAGAGGACCAGTGGATTCTTCACCTGCAATAGGTGGAGATGGTACGATCTACGTGGGTTCTATTGATAGTTATCTCTATGCTATAAATCCTAATGGTACGCTCAAATGGAAATTCAAAACTGGAGGAGGGGTGTGGTCTTCGCCAGCTATAAGTAGTAATGGTATAATCTACGTGGGTTCTCATGATGGTAGTGTATACGCAATAAATCCTGATGGTACTTTACAATGGGATCTTCCAACTGCTGGATCGGTTGACTCTTCACCAGCAATAGGTAGAAATGGTATGGTTTATGTTGGTTCTGATGATGGTTATTTCTACGCAATATGCACCTTTACACCATCACCACCACGAGACTTACATGCTATTGGAGGAGATAGATATATAATATTAACCTGGCAACCACCAACTAATACTGGATGTACGCCAATTAAAGGGTACAAAATATACCGAGGTACAAATTCAGGAGGGAAGAGTTATTTAACTACGGTAAGCAGTTCCACAACTCGGTATAAAGATACGGGTTTAATCAATGGAGAAACTTACTATTACTATGTAACAGCAGTAAGTTTAGCAGGAGAATCCCTGCACAGCAACGAAGTTAATGCTACACCAAGGAGTGTTCCATCGGCACCGGAGGATCTGGAAGCAAAAGCAGGATATGGATATGTAAATTTGAGTTGGTTTGCACCAGCGGATAATGGAGCAAAGATAATAGAGTATAAGATTTACAGGAATGGAGTTCTCATAGCAACACTACCGGCAGGTACATTATGGCATACATGGTATAACGATACGAATGTTATAGGAGGAAAAACCTACACATACTATGTAACAGCTGTTAACTCACTAGGAGAGTCCAAACCAAGCAACAAAGTAGAGGCAACGCCAACTGCTATGCTAAAGTTCTCAGCTGTTTGGATAGCTATTATAGCAATTATAATTCTTGCAGTAATAGGATCCATGATTGTAGTTCATAGGAGGAAAGCCAAGGCCAAGAAAACCTGAGGTTCAAAATCACAGATTACAAGAAGAACAGGTCCCTACACTAATAATTTTGCATATTCTCCCCCATAGACAATTTTAAATAGCACCAGAAACGAATATTTGTGATGAGCTTTGAATATCTAGAGAGAAAAGTATGGCAGATGTGGAAGAACGATTACACTCTCCCAAGGATGAGCAGGGAAGTATCAAAGCTAACGCATTGGAGCGAATACCTTAGCTTGTGCTTCGTGGTAGATTACCTGCACAGGAGGAAGGGAGTTGGATTCTCCAGAAAACAATTGAAGTATGCGTTCTCAAAAATTCCAATAGATGAAGTGGAAGGTTCAAAGAAGGAAGCTTGGACATGGCTCTTGCACTTGGGAGGTTGTGACTACAATCGTGGGGGTTTTCGGGGTAAAAATTCGGGTCTGAAGGTTGCAAAAAATACCTCTATTTTGTCCTCTTTGAAGGAAAATCTGCCGATATTAGCGTTTCTAAGCTGAGGTAATGTAAATTATACCTTTAAGGGCAAAAACGCTCTCAAATCAAAAATTTTGTAAAATCGTCCTTACTATTCTTAGAACATTAATCTTTTTTAAATCGCCACACTTTCACTATTACTGCCCTTGCTGGATTTCCTTCAATAGTCATAGCCTGAGCATTATGTCTACCACCAGTAGTTACTTTATGTTTTTTATCAGATTTTTTGAATACACAATATATTTTATCGCCTTCTATACCATCATTGGGTCCTCGGTATATGGGCATATTTACTCACCTATTAAACCTTCTTTAGAAAGTTCATCAATAATCTCTATAAGGGTCTCTATTGGTATACCTAAATCTTGATGGAGATCTACAATAGTAGCCTCTTTATTGGCCTTGAAGTAGTTAATAACCTCCTCTTTAGCCTGTTCATAAGGGACCTCTTTAACTATTATAACACCTTCATTTGCGGTATGTTCCTGTGCCTGCAACAACATATCTATTTTATGTTCTATAATATCCATTTTCTCTTCTAGTGCTCCAACTTTCTCAAAATATTTACTAAGTGCAGCTATTAACATTAGTTCTTGATATTTGGATAAATCCTTAAATTCATCATATCCTGTCTTACTCTTCGTTTTCATTATTAATCACCTCAGCCTTTAAATATCTAAAAATTTTATTTTTCAATTTATCATCAAGTGCTGGCATGGACATATATATCCATTTATTGTTAGGAACGCTATGGATTATCATAACAAGACCATCCTTGGGAGAAAACATAAACCCAAAGGATTCAACATCCATATCCTTAAGTTTATTAAGAAATGCCTTTTTAAAAATCTTTGAAGCATCAACACTAACAAGCTCTTCCACATCTATTAATTCCTCAAATAAATCTTTCTCTATCTTTTTTTGGGGCACGGCAGCATCTACCTCCACACCTATAATTTAAAATCAAGTATTTAAAAGTATTTGCCACAATCCCCTTTAAGTTAAAAGTTTCGGTTTTTGGCTCTGAGAATAAGCTATCATCTATTGAGGTGTCAAAAAAGCTAAGTTGTGAGAGAGGAGAAACAATGCAATCCGAAGAAGAGTTCTAAGGTTCATTCTTTATTCTTCCCTTTTTCTCATCTTCTAGATATTTGATTTTTAGACCCTTCTCCTCCGCAATCTCCTTGAGCTTTGGACCTATAACAGGATCGTGCACAGCCCAATCCACATGGTAGCAATCGTAAGAATGGCAACGGTCGCAATAGAGAAGCAAATACTTCCTGTTTGGCTTGAGCCATACATTGAAAATCTCCTTCTTTCCATTGTGAATATCATAGCCAGTCACATGATCCGCATATGTGTTTATGTCCACAATCCAGTGTAAATTCTTTCTCCTTTCTTCTAGCTCCTCTGGAGTCATCTTTGCCACTTCATCAACCTCTTTCAATTTCTCAGCAACGGCCTTTCCCCTTTGGGTCAATGAAACATAGATAATCTTTCTCCCTTCTGTAACTTCTCTGGTTTTAACATAGCCCTCTTTCTCAAGATCCATAACCGTTAACTTCAAGGTAGAATAATTCTTGATAGCTTTCTGCAATTGGGACATCTTTTTCTCTCCTTCTAACAAACTAATGAGAACCGCAGCTGCATTGTGATTGTGGTATATATCCTTCACATTTCAGATATGTAAATTGTAGTATATAACCTTTTCTACAAACTACAAACTTGTATAATGGAAGGTGTTTTATTTCAAAAACGCATTACACTATTGTAGAGTGATAAGGTGATTAGATGAATGTACCTGAAAAACTAGAAAATTACGGGAAAAATGCGAGCAAGATTGGGAAGTTTGATGGGTATTTGGATATTTTAAGGAGTGAGGGTTATGTTTTTAAAGGAAGAAAAGCATGCATATTTGATGTCTGGGTCCAGTGCTCCTCGCTGGGTCCAGATGCTGGAGAACTATCTCGCAGAAATAGCCGTATCGGAATATACCCGCAAGAAATACAGAAGAGAAATTGGGAGGACATTAAGAATGTTGAAAGAAGCGGGATTGAATGCCTGCCCGGACAAAATCGGAAAGCGAGAGATTGCCTATGTGTATCGTACATGGAGAGCCCAGAATCTCCATCCAAATTACATAAGGTGGAGATTGAACCATCTAAATATGATTTTGCTGCACTACAAGAACGATGTTATGAGAACAATGAAACTACAGCTTCGTCCAGTGGCAAGGACAAAAGTAAGATGGTTCAGGCCAGAGCAAACAGAATTAATATGGGCAGCTGCAGAGCAATTAGGACCACAGTACGAGATACGCATACATCTCGGCTTGGATTTACTTTTGCGCAAGATAGAGATGTATCGCCTAAAGGTCTCGGACATAGAATTCTACGGAAACACCCAAGGAAACTTGCATATTTTAGGGAAGGGCAGATACGGAGGAAAACCTGCAGACCTACCGTTTCATCCAGATACAGAGTACTACCTGAAAAAATACCTAAAATGGAGAGAAGAACAATTCAAGAAAGCAGAGAAAAGGGGAGAGAAAATAGAGGAAGAAGCAAGAGACGCTCTTTTGATATGGTATGTGAAGGGAAGAGGGATAGGAAAGGAGAACTACACAACTATGGACAATCGTATAATAGATATAGAGAAAAAGATGAGAGAGATGTTTCCAGAAAAGGCATTTCACTTCTCTTACCACGACCTGAGGAGAAGCGGTGCAGCTCAGTATTATTGGATTCACGGGTGGGACATTATAGAAGTTCAAGATCTTTTAAGACACGAGAAGTTAGAGCAAACAATTCAATATTTGGGATTAAAATACGAGATAGTTCAAAAAGCATTTTGGACCCGAGAAAGGAAGAGGGCAGGGACCCCCTTAAACCCCCTGCCCATTACGACACAAAATCGCTCGCGCAGCGTGAATTTTTAAGGGTTTGTGAATGGGGGCACTGGGATTCGAACCCAGGTCCGCGGGTCTCTCCTGTGGGTCAGCGCTCCAGTTATTCATCATCACTCAGCTGACCCGCTGCTCATCATCTAACTGGAGCCCACCAGGATGCCTGACTACCCCATGCCCCCTTCAACACGGATATTTTCATCGCAAATATAAATTTTATCCCAAGAAGAATTAGAAGTAAAGGGGTATAATTTGGGATTAAAATAAAATTAGCTCTTATTCGCCCTTCTTTGCCTCATTAGGCGGCGCATTCTCTTCTTTCTCCACTTCCATCGCATCTTTCCTCGTTTTTTCCAGCTTCTTGAACTCCTCTTCATCTTGACACCATCCTTGGGTAAATTGAACTTAAATATAAAGATTACCCAAGCGGGCGCGGCGGGATTTGAACCCGCGATCACTGACTTAGAAGGCCAGCGCCCTATCCATGCTAGGCCACGCGCCCAATTCCCTAATATGCAATCCTTATTTAATATTTACCAAAACTTTATGTTAACATTTACAATTACCTCTCCAATGAATCCATTTGCCCAAGCAATCGCTGCGCTCTGGCTTATGATTCCTGCATATCTTCCAAACTCTGCAGCCGTAGTTTTTCATGGAAAAACCCCAATTGACTTTGGGAAAAATTTCGTTGATGGACGAAGAATTTTAGGTAATGGAAAAACATGGCGCGGATTCTTTGGTGGAGCACTATCGGGGATACTTGCGGGCACTATTCAAAATTATCTTTCATTGATTCTTCCCCAAGATTACTTTCCACAATTCTCTTCAAACATTTATTTCATAGGTATCTTGGCCTCATTATCCTTTGGCGCTATGCTAGGGGACTCTTTTGGCTCGTTTATAAAGAGGAGGTTAGGTATTGAAAGTGGTGGTAAAGCATTTCTCTTAGACCAGCTCACATTCGTATTCATTGCTTGGCTATTTGCCTATATTTTCTACCCATCATTCTTCCTATTCGCCTTTGGAAATATACCTGCCATAGTAACTATCTTGGTCATAACTCCTCTGGTACACAGAATTGTAAACATAATGGCATACAAAATGGGCAAAAAATCAGTTCCATGGTAAATTTAAAATTCTAAAACGAGATTTCCTAATAGAATGAAAATTCTAGCAGTGCTATTGGTAATAATGCTCACCTATGTAAGCTCTCCAGCCCATGTGCCAAATTTTGACAATTTTACCACCCCAGTTTTAGAACCTGGAAAAGAGGGAAAATTCAACTTTACTATAGAAAACAGATATGTGGCAGATATGCACAATTGTGTCTTGCACATAGGAATTTATATGTGGGCAACTGAGGAAGAGGCAAAGAGTATATGGAAAATACAAAATAGGCCAATTATAGAGGAATCAAGTAGCGTGAATTATACAATGAATTTGGGGGATATTGCACCTAAAGAGTTAAAACCCGTGGCATTTCATATAAAAACATTCTCTAACACTCCAGATGGCGTGTACTTTGTTCGCTTCTCCTTGGTATTTAATTACAATGGCACCACTTATAAAATGTGGTCTCCCGGCTATTTTTCCAGGGAGGATTGGAACAA
This sequence comes from Candidatus Aciduliprofundum sp., assembly GCA_015520565.1. GTDB lineage: Archaea > Thermoplasmatota > Thermoplasmata > Thermoplasmatales > Aciduliprofundaceae > Aciduliprofundum. Next base: position 13,231 of record WAPW01000015.1, read on the forward strand.
GGCAACTGAGAATCATACTTTGAACTTAACTTACCTATCCAAGGTTTTAGGTGATAGAGTTGATGGAATCATTCCAGATTCATCTTTCAGCGTGAAGAGCAGCTTAATGTGGGTCCTATATGTTCTCATAGGCATAACAGCTGTGGTTGGGATAGCTGCACTATACGCATATATGCACGAAGAGGGTAAGAGAGGAAAGAAGGAAGAGTATGCATATCAACTAAAGGGAAAATACAAGTACTTGGAGAAAAGAGTAAGGGAGAAAATGAAAAAGCGTTAATATCCAATGTACAATCTCTCACCCAAAAATGTAGGCAAACCTTCCTCTATTATTTTCTCATAAACTTCGTCAATTGGATACTCAACTCTCTTTATCTCATATTTTTTATTTTTCAAATCCACGAGGGCATATGAGGCACGGGGATCTCCATCCCTTGGCTGCCCCACGCTTCCCGGATTTATTATTACTCCATCTTCAAAGACATTTACAAAGGGCACATGGGTATGCCCCAAAATGAGAATATCAGCGTTATCATACTCTAAAAGATCCTCCATTGCTTCATCAGGATAAATATAACGGTCCTCGTCAAAGGGCGCACCATGATGCACTGCGATTCTTTTGCTCTCAATCTCTAAAATTAAATGGTCTTTAAGAGAGTAAAGGTAGTTCATATTCTCCTCTGTCAATTTACTTCTTGTCCATGATGCAGCGGTGGCAGCATAGGGGTTGAATCTAGAGTAATTATCATAGATGACTGCCCTATCATGATTTCCCCTTATGCAAGGAATGTTTCTCCTTCTTATCTCCCATATCACCTCGTTGGGCCAAGGATTGTAGCCCACAAGGTCTCCTGCACATAAAATCATATCTGCATCTTCAATCTTCTCAAGCACAACCTTCAAGGCGGGAAGATTTCCATGGATATCGGATATTACAGCAAGCATCGGGGAAGCATGCTCATGGATAAGATAAATTTAACGCATAGGAAAATCATTTAATACTTTGTATCCTCTGGTTATATGGTGAGAGGATGAGGAGCGAGATTTTGCATAAATCTGCATTTGCAGAATTGAAAGTGTACTTATCTCCAGGAGAAAGAATAACAGCAGAAGCAGGTGCAATGGTGTACATGTCCCCAAATATAGGGGTTGAAACTACCACAAAAGGTGGATTTGTGAAAGGATTGCTTAGAAAGATGCTTACAAACCAAACATTGTTTATGAATACATACTATGCACAATCCCAAGAAGGATATGTTGTTTTTGCCCCAAGCGTGCCAGGAGATATAACGGAGATAGAAGTTACTCAGCCAATATACATATCGGATACAAATTACTTAGCATCCACGGAGCTTGAGTTTGGAGTGAAATTCACAGGATTTAAAGGCATTTTCACTCCCGGAGGAATGTTTTGGTTCAAGGTTAGTGGCACAGGAAAGGCATGGATAGCCACCTATGGCGGAATAGATATGATTCAGTTGGACCCGGGAGAGAGATTGCTTGTGGATAATATACATTTAGCTGCCTTTGATGCAAGCATGAATTTCAGGCTCCGCAAATTTGGCAAGCTTAAGTCATTCCTGTTTGGGGGAGAATACATACTCACAGAGTTTGTTGGCCCTGGAAGATTATGGATTCAATCAAGAAATCTGCCCGTATTTGCAAATATACTCTACAGGTACATGCCAAAGAACGATTGAAAAAGTTTATTAACTCTTCGGAATTTGCGTGAGCTATGGAAAAAGAGCTCATACTCAGAGTTGCCGAAGCGCCCCAGATGGATGTTGGATTAGGTAGAGCTAGATTAGATACTTCATCCCGCATGCTTCTTGGTTTAGAAGTTGGAGATGTAATTGAGATTGAAGGAAAGAGGCTCACAGCTGCAAGGGTATTTCGTTCCAAGCAAGAGGATGAAGGCAGAGGAATTATAAGAATTGATGGTCATATAAGAAGAAATGCAAAAGTTACTGTGGGGGAGAAAGTAAAGGTGAGAAAGGCAGAGCCCGTAGAGGCGCAAAAGATAATAATTGCCCCGTTAATAGGAAAAAATCAAAGATTGAGGTTTGGCGAGGGCATTGGAGATTTCATAAAGAGAGTGCTTCTAAAGAGGCCTGTGGTGGAGGGGGATGAGATAGTAGTGCCCAACATAACTCTCATGGGAAGAACGGGCATACTCTTCCAAGTTGTAAAAACAATGCCCTCAAATAAGGTTGTTCAAATTGGAGTGCAAACAATCGTGGAGGTTAGAGAAGAGCCACCAACGGAGATAGAAGGGCTATTGGAGCATGTAACCTATGAGGATATTGGTGGGCTTAAAGAAGAATTACAAAAAGTAAGAGAGATGATTGAATTACCATTAAAGCATCCTGAACTATTTGAGAGATTAGGAATTGAGCCACCTAAAGGCGTTTTGCTCTTTGGTCCTCCTGGAACGGGTAAAACCTTAATCGCAAAGGCAGTGGCCAATGAAAGCAATGCCCATTTCTATGCAATCAACGGACCTGAGATAATGAGCAAGTTCTATGGGCAGAGTGAGGAAAGATTGAGGGAGATATTCCAGAACGCTCAGAAAAATGCCCCAAGTATAATATTCATAGACGAAATTGACTCAATAGCCCCGAAGAGAGAAGAAGTTACAGGGGAAGTGGAGCGCAGGGTTGTTGCTCAACTCTTAACATTGATGGATGGCTTGGGAAAGAGGGGACACATAATAGTCATAGGAGCTACAAATAGAATTGATGCCGTAGACCCAGCATTGCGAAGGCCTGGAAGATTTGATAGGGAAATTGAAATAGGCATACCTGATAAAAAGGGAAGAAAAGAAATATTGCAGATTCACACAAGAGGAATGCCCATAGAAGGCACCCCTGAGGAAAAGGATAAGTTGTTGGAAGAATTGGCAGAATTAACTCATGGGTTTGTAGGTGCAGACCTGGCGGCTCTAGCAAGGGAGGCAGCCATGAATGCTTTGCGAAGATATCTACCAAAAATTGATCTTGACAAGCCAGTGCCCACGGAAATTTTGGAGAATATGAAAGTCACCAAGGAAGATTTCAAAGAGGCTTTAAAAGAAATAGAGCCAAGTGTTCTTAGGGAAGTTATGATTGAAATACCCTCTGTGCACTGGGATGAGGTAGGCGATTTAGAAGAAGCAAAGAGAATACTAAAAGAGGCAGTAGAGCTTCCACTCAAAAATCCTGAAGCTTTCAAGAAAATGGGCATAAGGGCCTCAAAGGGTATATTGCTATACGGCCCTCCGGGTACGGGCAAAACTCTATTGGCTAAGGCAGTAGCAACTGAGAGCGAGGCAAATTTCATAAGTATAAAAGGCCCAGAAGTGATGAGCAAATGGGTGGGGGAGAGCGAGAAGGCAATAAGGGAAATTTTCAAGAAGGCAAAGCAATCCTCGCCCTGCATTGTTTTCCTTGATGAGATAGATGCAATTGCACCAAAGCGTGGATACTATGGTGGCTCTGGAGTAACTGAGAGAATCGTAAATCAACTCTTAACTTCTATGGATGGCTTAACTACCCTTGAAGGAGTTGTTGTAATAGCTGCCACAAACCGCCCTGACATCGTGGACCCAGCATTACTAAGGCCCGGAAGAATTGATAGAATCGTATATATAGAACCACCAAACGAAGAAGCGAGGTTGAAGATTTTGAAAGTGCACACAAAGAAGATGCCTCTAGCAGAGGATGTATCCTTGGAAGATATAGCAATGCGCACAGAATTCTATACGGGTGCAGATTTGGAGAATCTTTGTAGGGAAGCAGGAATGGCTGCAATAAGGGAGAATAGTGAGAAGGTGCATATGAAGCATTTTGAAGAAGCATTGGGCATAGTACATCCTTCCTTGGATAAAGAAACAATAAAATACTACGAAAGCATTGGGTTAGAATTGAGTAAGGGTGTTAAAGCCAAAAAGGAGGATTTGGGCTATTACTCGTGAGGTGATAGGATGAAGAAGTTCGTAACAGAATTGAGAGGAAAGACCGCCATGACGGATGAAGGAATGATTCTTGGCACCATTGACAATTTTGTGATTGATACGGAGACAGGAAAAATAATGCACATGCTAATAATACCTGCAGAGGATTTTGATGCAAGGGGCTTTAAAAAAGACGCTCAAGGCAGGCTCATAATGCCGTTCCAAGCCATGCGCTCTGTTAGAGATGTAGTAGTGCTCACGCTCAAAAAATAATTACTTGTAGCGGAGAATCGCTGCTATACCTCCAAATGCCTTCGCAAATATTTTTCCTTCTTCACTTTCATTGGATATTAGCTCAACCTGCGTGTTAAATTGCTCTGCAATATCATAATATTCTTCAATTAAGTCCTTCTTCTCCACTATATCCATAGGAACCCCACAATCAGGGCATATTTTCTCAGGAATCTCGCCCTTTATCGTTTCTTTTATCTCCTTTCCACACTGGGGACATCTCCAAGTAACCCTATACTCCCTTAAACTATCGGAAATTAATAGGACATCAACTGCTCCTCGCTCCAATGCCTCTCGCACCTCCTTCTCACCATAAACTGCCAAACCTCCATCTGGCTTTCTTATTTCTTTGAAGAACTTCTCAAGCAGTTGTCTCTCTTTGAAAACCTCTAAATTTTTCAATGTGGTAGATGCTTTTTCTACGAGCTCGTGCAATCCATATTCATCCGTATATCCAACATCAAAAACTTCAATTATTTTCTTTTTCAACTCGTGATGCAAGTAATCTCCCTTAAGAAATGAATCCTTAGTACCTCCTGGACCTCCAACCAATATGCCCTTTAACTTTTCCTCCGCTAGAAATACCTCATTGGCTTTATCTCCAACCTTCTTGAAAAACTCGTGTACAGCTAGCTCTATCAATCTTTCAAACCTTCGCGATGATTGCCCACCTTGATGGTGCTTGCTTGGAACCATGCTATCTAGATGCTTGACTACCTCAATCCTAGTTCCCTTCAAAAATCCGATGGTGGCCTCTTTTCTATCTATTACAAGCAACCCATAAACATCCTTCTCTCCAAGCATGGCTTTTAATGGCTCAAGATAAAACTTAGAATCGCATTTATATATGAACGATTGCACTGGCTCTGGGGGTTCTAAAACATAAGATACCATCTCCGTCTGGTCTCCTCGCTTTATAACATGCCCCACAAATACAACCAATCCATTGGGTGGTGGCATCTTAAAATACTTTAGGCGAGACATTATGCTCTCAATGGCACTCATAACATTCTTGCGCGTTGTCTTACTCTTAATATTGGCAGAAGTTCCATACTCGTCTCTCAAGTAAGCGATTACATCGGATATGGGCCTCTTTGGAGGTATATAAACTGAAATAAGCTCAGTACCTCTACCCTCATACTTCTCCAACTCTTCCAAGTAGCGCCGAAATTCATAGTTTTTCCTTGCTTCCTCGGTATCCATGCTCACACCTTAATTGGGTGAATTAGTCATATTAAATAAATATTAGCCCCTCTGAGGATAAAAATTTAAATCATTTCTTGCAATTTTCCAAGGGTGAAAACCTACGAAATATTTGACCATACTGCTGATGTTGGCATAATCGTTCGCGGAGATTCCCTTGAAGAGCTCTTTGAGAAGGCAGCTTACGGAATGTTTGATATAATTCTAAATGCGGATAAAATAGAGCCAGCTGGAAAATACAAGGTTAAGCTCTCTTCTCCAACATTGAATGATTTATTTGTTGATTGGCTCTCGGAGCTCCTTTATGTGTTCTCCACAGAGCTCTTCGTTATGGGAAAATTTGATGTTAAAATAAAAGAAGATAAGAATGGGTATCACCTTGAGGCAATATGCTGGGGTGAGCCATATAAAAGGAGAAAGCATGGAATAAAAACAGAGATTAAAGCGGTCACATACCACGAATTAGTTATAGACCCTGAGAAAGGATATGCAAAGGTGCTTTTTGATATTTAATATTAATATCCCCTATTAGAAATAAAATGATTTTATGCCAACTGAAATAAGTAATTTAAAAACTTTAAAATACCCATAATTATCTCCGCTTGGTTACTATAAGTGCAAAAATTACTACTACCCATAATAAATAAAAGATTATAATTCAAGCAAACATACAACGTCATCACAATAAATGCCTTTATTTTAACCATAAGCAAGGATTCGCATTAAAATTTATATATTAGAGATTCTTGATGAACTTTATATGATATTTAAAATATAATAAGGATTTAAATAGTTCGAATAATGATTTTCAAGGAGGAGGATTATAGACAAATATACCTCTCCAGAAGAGATAATCCAGATAATAATTGACTACACCAATGAAAATAGAGGAATAATATTTTATTTAGATATAGATATTAAGCAGTTATAGGATATTGAATCCATGATAAACTATCAGTAGTGTAGAAAGTGAGAGAAATAAAAAAATCATTCATTAAGGCCATCAACAATCAAATTATTAGTAAGCTTGTCTTCGCTTGCTAATAGAAATTCATCACTCATGCTCAGGCACTTTCTAGGGCATACCTCCACACATTGTGCGCAGAAGGTACATCTTGATACATAAATCCTTATTTTCAAAGGTGCAGCCAGCTTAACACCATCTTTACAGTGCATTATAAGCCATTTCACATCCGGAACAACTTCTATGGCCTTGGATGGGCACATCTGTGCACATAAACCGCAGCCGACACAGGCATCCCTGTTGTACCTTAATTTTCCTCTGAATTTTGGAGGAGGAGGGACTGGAGGAACGATCCTTGCTTTTCCTCTCTGAACACGAAACAAAAAGTAATGCACATCCCGGGGCGCGTATTTGGCTGGAAATTTGTTCGTCTTGGGCTTTTTAAACATCAATTTCCATACTTTGTGAAACATCATCTCTACCACCTCACCATAATGTCTATGGCTATGAGTACGAGCGCTATGAGGGCTGCAAGGGTCAAATAGCCCCAGTAGGTCTTTACCACCTGATCCACACGGAACCTCGCCATGGTAGCCCTTATAAGGGTCATAGAGAAGAACACAACGGTTTCAATTTTCAGTAGGAAGAATAGGAAATCCAGAGTGTACCATCCCCATCTCGGCAAGGCAACAAGCGAGGATAAGTATGGGGACAGATTGTACGGGAAGAATATAGCCACTATTAGTGAGGACATAACTATCGTTTTCACTGAATCCGCAAGGTAGAAAAGAGCCAGATTCCGACCAGAATACTCCACGAATAAACCTTCGGCGATTTCTGTTTCCGCTTCGGCGATATCGAATGGGACCTTAGTTATTTCACCCGTGGTGACTAAAATCATTATGAACAGGAGAATTACTGTGCCCACTATTCCGAAGGGGCCCATAACATTCCATATAGGGTGTGAAGTGAAAGCCTCCAGCGAAAAGGCATTGTGAGAGGATATGGTACTTATTTTCCAGCCAAGGGCGACTATGGTAAATGCGAGGGGGAATTCGTAGGACATCATCAGAACCATTTCTCTCTGCGCACCTATGGTTGCAAAGGGTGAACCGGAAGCAAATCCGCCTGCGACCATGGCTAATGAGGGAAGGGTCAAAAGATAGAGGATGAGAATCACATCACCGTAATTATTTAAGATCGCAGGGAACGGACCCATCGGGATATAGAGTAGGAGAAGGATTGTGGAGGCAAGACATATTACGGGTGCAGAATTGTAGAGCCATGATACGGCATTTTCGGGCACGATGCTTTCCTTGCAGAAAAGTTTTTTCACGTCTCTGAACGGCTGTATAATTGGCGGTCCAATTCTCCATTGCATATGGGCCACGATTTTCCTATCTATGCCCTTGGTTAGAAGACCGAAGAACAGGCCGAACAGGGATACTAGAAGCGCTTCCACGATGATGTAGATCCAGTTCAAAATCTCACCTACCATTACGTATTAACCTTCTCGTCTTTTTCACGCTCAAATCATGCATATACTCTTTGGTTATCTGAAACTCCTTCTTTTTGTCTGTATCCACAACTGTGACTCGATTAAGGCAGGACATGCATGGATCCGTGCTTGCGGCCACTATGGGAACATCCGCAATCTGCTGACCTAAAAGCATAGGTATCCAAGGAAGCACATTGTTGTATGTTGGTGCTCTAATCTTCCAGGAAAGGAACGGCTCTCGATTGGCTTGGAGACGGACGTAGTGAATATCCTCTCCCCTCGGCGCTTCGGCTCTTCCAACCCCTTCTCCCTCTGCCTTTTTGAGGCGAAGTTTTAAGCGAACGAGATTTTTTTCGGAAATTATCGGACCTGAGGGCATGTTCTCCAGTGCCCAGTTTATTATATTAACACTCTGCTTCACCTCCAGAAGGCGAACTATTATCCGATCGAAAACATCACCGTGTATTTCCCCGTTGTACTGATCAGGCAGTATGGCTTTTACTCCATAATCCCCGTATGCAGCGTAGGGAAAATCCTGACGGACATCCTTGGGCACGCCAGAAGACCGTGCTACTGGGCCGACTGCGCAGAGTTCTAATGCATCCTTTTTCGTAAGAATTCCCACATCCCTTGTTCTCATTTTTATTGTCGGATCGTGGAGGAATATTTCTTCAATTTTCCTGAAGTTACTCAGATAAAACTTCATACCTTCCCTTATCTTTTTAGCACCTTCATCGGTTATATCTCTACGAACTCCACCTATCATCATTATCGCTTTCGTAACACGATTTCCTGTGAGGTATTCTATAAGATCCATAACGTTCTCCCTAAGGGCCCATGTGTAGTGGAAAACTGTATCAAAGCCGATTTCATGCGCTGCCACGCCAGCCCAAAGAAGATGGGAGTGAATCCTCTCCAGCTCAGCCATTATGGTTCGTATGTAGTCCGCCCTTTCAGGAACTTCAATCTCTGCGGCCTTCTCAACGGCCTGAACCATGCAGAGGGGATGACATATATTGCATATTCCGCATACCCTCTCCGCCAGATAAATGCTCTGTATCGGATGATTTCTGTTCATCCCTATCCATTCTATCCCCCTGTGAACCTGAGAGCATATGACATCCACACCTACAATCTCCTCGCCTGATACCTGCAGTTTCAGCGTTATAGGCTCGTGAATCGCCGGATGCAATGGCCCAATAGGGATAGTATATGTTGTGTCTTCACTCATTCTTATCGCCCTCCTTCCATGTCTCGTAAAGTTTGTTTAGCATATCCTCAGGGAATGTCTCGTCGCGACGCCACGGATATTTGCCTTCGGGCCAGTTCTCGGGCAAGAACATGTGCCTTGTATCCTTCAATCCGATGAACTCCACGCCCACCATTTCGTGGATTTCCCTCTCTGAAATGAGCGCTCCCGGAATCAGATCCGTTATGGTCTCTATCTTCAAATCGCTCTTAGGCAATTTGATGCCAAGGGAAATCATCTTCTCACCGTTGAATTCTCCAAATCCCACACTGAAATGGTAGATGAGCTCAACCTCCTCTCCTAAATCTGTAGACGAAATTATGGAGAAGTGCGGGAATTCCTCGATTTCGAATAGAAATCGAACGAACCTCTTGAAATCTTCCCTTTTTATCCTCACGAATATGGTTTCGTTTTTCACCTTTTTAACTCCCACCTCTCTCGCCTGAATATTTATCTCACCTTCGAAGTTCTCCCTTATTTTCCTCACTATCTCATCCGTATTCATTTCTTCTCACCCCTTAATCTCTCCAGTTTCATCCACGCCTTCACAACCCCGTCTATTATGGCTTCGGGTCTTGGGGGACATCCGGGAACATACACATCCACTGGAATTATTCTATCCACAGGCCCAACTAAATCGTAGGATTCGTGAAAAACTCCACCGCTTATTCCGCATGTACCCACAACTATAACCACCTTGGGATCCGGAACCTGCTCGTAGAATCTTCGTAACTTGTCCTCCATCTCCCTTGACACAGGTCCAGTTACTAAAAGTGCATCTGCATGGCGCGGTGAACCCACAAGTTTTATCCCGAATCTCTCCACATCGTATCTCGGGGTCAAAGCGGCAAGGATTTCTATATCGCACCCGTTGCAGGAGCCTGTGTTCACATGGAACACCCAGAGGGATTTGTCAAAACTTCTGTTTGGCTTCACCATCAGGCACCACCCCATAGGAAATAGATGATCAGTATAATTGCAAGAATTCCGATATACCAGCCCACATAGTCATTTATAATTCCGTTGTGAATCTTACGGAGGAATCTGTAGTATCCTGCGAGGGATGTTACGAATCCCCAGTAGAGGTTCCCGCCCCCCACATGCATTTCTCTAGGCGATGATGAGGGTACGTTTCCAGATAGGAAAGTTTCAACCTGCATCGTGCCTTTTTTATACGCTCTCTCTCCACTTCTCCAAAGTATATAAGAAGCGATGAAAATAAGGATAAAGGCCACGACCCAGACAAGAGGATTCCACCACCCGGAGGGCGTGGTGAAATTACCCAGAGGATTCATCAAGCTCCACCTCCCAGAACGCGGGAAATGTATCCTGCAGGATTGGCCAGAGCATGGGCTGCTGGGGCGACGAGATAATCAATGGCGATATTTGGAAACAGACCAAAGAGTATGATGAAGAAGGTGAGAATTGACATACCGATAAGCATGGATTTTGGCACCTCCTTAACATCCTGTATCTTCGGGCCCATGAATGCGGAGTGGAACACCTTGACGAAGGATGCAAGGGTCAATATGCTCACGATCATTGCGAAAATAGAGAGAATGGGATTAAACTGATAAACCGATTCGTATATCATCAACTTGGATGCGAAGCCGTTGAAGGGCGGAATTCCTGCTATCGATAAGGCTCCTATCATGAAGAAGATGCTTGTGTACTTCATTCCATGGGCCAATCCGCCCATCTTGTTGAGATCAGAGGTACCAACCCGATATATAATCGCTCCTGCTGTGAGAAATAATAAACCTTTGTACATAGAGTTATTGAGAAGATGAAAAATACCACCTTCCATGGCGGCTAGACCGTATTGATTGAAGGCCCCCGTGCTCAGAGTTGCAAGACCAACTCCAACGCCTAAAAGCATATACCCTGTCTGTGAAATAGAATGATAAGCCATTAATCTCTTTATATCATGCTGGATTAATGCCATGGTGACCCCGATGAACATACTTAGCACACCAAGAATTATCAAAAACCAGCCAAGAGTAACCGTATTTGCTGCCAGACCAAAAACCGTAAAACAAATCCGAAAAAGTCCATAAAGGGATGTGTAAGTTCCAGTTACCAGTATGGCACTTATAGCATGAGGAGCCTTGCCGTATCCATCCGGCAACCAGTAATGCATAGGTATTGCCCCTGATTTCATAGCCAAAGTGACAGTAAAGAGAGCCATAACAATTTTATCTAAATCTGTGAATTTCATCCTCTGTGCAATCATGGCCATATTCAAAGCATCGTACTCCCCGTAAAGAATTCCTATGGCGAAGAGAAACATCATGGCTCCAACAGAACTTATAATGGCGTATTTGAATGCCGCTTCTACTGCAACTCCTTTATCAACCCTATATGAAATCAATGCTGCAGAAGCAAGAGAATTTACTTCAAGGAATACAAAGAAATTAAAAAGATCTCCTGTTAGAACCATACCAAGCATGCCAACGA
>WAPW01000016.1 GCA_015520565.1 Candidatus Aciduliprofundum sp.
AAAATTGATGCAGGTGGATAAAAACAATTGGCTCCATGCTGCACAGAGCGTATATCACGATATCATTCCAGCTAAAAAATTCGGATTGAGGACAATATGGATCAAAAGAAGAGGGTTCGGTGCCACTCCGCCAGCGTATGCGAAGGCAGATTTTGAATTTTCATCCTTGAAAGAATTGGCAGAGAATATTCAATTTCTCAAATAAGTTTATGTACAAGTAATTTTTTTGGGTAGGTGGTGATGGCTTTGAAAACAAAAGTGAGCGATATAATGTCCAGAAATCCTATATGCGTGAAAGCACCGGGCACAAAGAAGGATGTTTTGAGAACCCTTGTAAAGTACAATATCACGGGAGTACCCGTTGTAAACGAGGAGGGCAAGCTCCTAGGTATAGTTTCCCGCCGTGATATTTTTGAAAATCCCGGGGAGGAGCAAATTGCAATTCTTATGAGGAGAGATGTCCCCACTGTGAAAGAGGATGATAGTATTGAGTATGCTGCTTCTGTCATGCTAAGATACGGGAGGAGGCATATAGTTGTTGTAGATGATGATAGAAATGTTATTGGAGTAATAACCCCTCAAGATTTCTTAAAAGTTATAGAGGAAAGAAAAATATCCGAACCCGTGGAAAAGTATGTTACAAAACCCTGCTTTCCCCTGCATCTATGCACCCCATTACCTGTAGTTTTCTGTGCCATGAGCCTCTCATCCTTGCCAGCATTTCCTGTGGTAGATGATGATGGAAAATTGAAGGGAATAGTGACGGATAGAGATTTATTTGAGAAGGCAGAGGTAGATAAGAATGTAGCAATATCAGAGCTTGGGCTTGGTGATGATGAGGATTCTTGGACATGGGAAGGGCTTCGCAATGTGATAAAATTATTCTACATGGAAGAGAAAGTCACACTTCCAAAGATCCCCGTGGAGAATGTTATGATAAAAGATCCAGTTACAATATTTTCAAAGAGCCCCGTATGGGAAGCTGCAAAGATAATGCGCAAAAACAATTTCTCTCAACTGCCTGTGAGGAATACCCATGATGACCTAATTGCAATGATTTACGATAGTGATTTGGTAGCATCCCTAGTGGGTGTGAACTATGAATGATGTCCGCACAAGCATAATGGAGATTGCAAAGAGGAGGGGCTTTTACTGGAAGGCCTATGAAATTTATGGTGGCTTAGGCGGCTTTTACGATTATGGCCCCTTGGGAGCAATGCTTAAAGAAAATATCCTAAGGGTATGGAAAGAGGAGTTCGTTATAAAGGATGGTTTGCTAATGCTTGACGGGCCTAATATAGGGCCAGAATTGATGTACATCGCTTCCGGCCATGCTGAAAAATTTGCAGATTACATGGTTAGATGCAAGAAATGCGGGCATGTATTTCGTGCAGACGAGCTTTTAAAAGGTGTTGTAGAGAATCCAGAAAAATTGGATAAGAAGGGCATATCAAAGGCAATAAAAGAGCATGGCATAAGATGTCCAGATTGTGGAGGAGAATTAACGGAGCCTGAGAGCTTCCACCTAATGTTTTCCACCACAGTTGGTTTAGATAAACGTGCATTTTTGAGGCCCGAAACTGCCCAAGGCATATTTGTCAATTTCCCAATAATGTACCGTCTGAATCGTGAGAAATTGCCTCTTGGAGTGGCGCAGATAGGCAAGGGATTTCGCAATGAGATAAGCCCTCGCCAGGGGCTTTTGAGATTGAGGGAATTTAATATGGCTGAAATAGAGCTGTTTGTGGATCCCTACGATGATTCCAGCTTGAATGATTTAGAAGATGTAGAATTACATCTTCTCACCCGCGAGGGAGAAGAATTAAAACTCTCTCCAAAGGAGGTAATTGAGAAAAAAATTATGAACCCACATATTGCATACTACATGGCAAAAATAGTGAAATTCTTGGATTCTTTGGGCATTGATTTAAATCGCATTAGATTTCGCCAGCATTTCAAGGAAGAGCTTGCCCATTACGCCAGAGATACTTGGGATTGTGAAATCCTAATCTCTTCTGGATGGGTAGAGGTTACAGGCATAGCAGATAGGGGTGATTATGATTTAAAGAGGCACATGACCTATTCTGGAAGGGACTTAACTGCAATTCGCAGGTTCAAGGATCCAAAGAAGATAAAAATCAAAAAGTTGCATCCGAGAATGGAAATTCTTGGCCCAATGTTCAAGAAAGATGCAAAAAAGATTGCGGAGATTCTTGAGAATATGGACTATGTGGATGGAAATATAGAAATTGAAATTGATGGGAAAAAGGTAAAGATACCAAAGGATGCATACGAGATTAGAATTGAAGAGGAAGTTATTGGGGGAGAGAGGTTCGTACCTCATGTGATTGAGCCATCATTCGGTATTGATAGGATATTGTATGCCATACTTGAGCACTCCTTCTATGAGAGAGAAGATACTGGCTATAAAGTTTTGAAGCTCAAGCCAAAAATTGCACCAATCAAAGCTGCTATTTTCCCGCTCATGGCCAAGGATGGTCTTGATACTCTTGCAAGAGATATTTTGAATACAGTAAGGGAGAATGGCATACCATCTTACTATGATGACTCTGGCTCTATAGGACGCAGATACGCCAGGGCAGATGAGATAGGAGTACCATTCTGCATCACCGTGGATTATGAGAGTTTGAAGGATAACACAGTAACGATAAGGGAGAGAGATTCTGCAAAGCAGAAAAGAGTGAAAATAGATGATATTCCAAAAATACTCAAGGATTTAGTTGAAGAGCACATTGATTTTGGAAGCTTATGAAATTATAAATACAATATTTGCAATTTGCCAATATGGATGATAGGGCTAGGGTACTTGCTGAATTATTGAAAGAGGCAGTTGAATGTAAGGAGGCCGCGTTAGCATTCTCTGGCGGGTTGGATAGTGGAGTAATTGCATACCTTATGAAAGATTGCAATGTAAAGCTATACACAGTGGGTATTGAAGGAAGCAAAGATGTTGAAAATGCAGAAGAGGCGGCGAGTACCTTGGGCTTGGAATTGCAAATCATAGATATCAATGAGTATGACATTCTTGAGGGCATATTGTTTTTAAAGAGAATTGAACCATCCATAGGTGCTTTGGAAGTATCCTTTGAGTTGCCATTGTATTTTGTTTGCTCCTATGCAGATGAGAGGGATGTTTACACAGGCCAAGGAAGTGACGAACTCTTTGGAGGGTATGCAAAGTATTTGGAAAATCCAGAGATTATGGTTGAAGATTTTAACAAGTTGATGGCGAAGACAAAACCGAGGGAGATGAAAATTGCAACTCTTCTTGGAAAAGACCTTCACACTCCTTATTTAGACGATAGAATAATTGAGTTTGCAAGAAATATTCCTAAAGAATTGAAGATAAAAGATGGAATTAGAAAATACATACTGAGGGAGGCGGCAAGATACCTAGGTGTGCCAAAGGAAATTGTAGAGAGGGAAAAGAAGGCAGCACAGTACGGAAGTGGAATTTGGAAACTTATGAAAAATATGGCAAAAGAGAGAGATTTAAGTGTGGAAGAATTTGTAAAGAGTTTATAGCTCTACACCCATTTTCCTACTCAGATTTTTTATTATATCCTTCACCATGGCTTTCATATCGTAATCCGGTTTCCACCCCCATTCTTTACGGGCTGCAGAATCATCCAAGCTGCGAGGCCAAGAGTCCGCTATTTTCTGCCTGTAATCTGGTTTGTACTCAATTTCAAAATCAGGTATGTATTTTCTTATCTCCTCAACTAAATCTTTGGGTGCAAAACTCATAGCTTGAATATTGAAATCTGTGCGATGTATTAGATTCTCACTTGGGGCCTCTGCCAGAGATGTTAATGCCTTTATTGCATCGGGCATGTACATCATTGGAAGCACGGTGTCTTCCTTTAGGAAGCAAACATACTTCTCTCCTCGCAAAGCGTAATGGAATATCTCAACGGCATAATCGGTTGTTCCTCCTCCAGGCATGGCATTCCAGCTTATTATGCCGGGATAGCGAACACCGCGAACATCCAAGCCGTATTTCTCCCAGTAATATAGGCCGAGGAGCTCACCTGTAACTTTGCTTATTCCGTACATGGTTCTGGGCC
>WAPW01000017.1 GCA_015520565.1 Candidatus Aciduliprofundum sp.
AAGAAATACGGGCTTGTGCCGAAAATCCATGCAGATGAAATTGAAGATATTGGATGCTCCAAAGTTGCCGTTGATGTAGGAGCAATCTCGGCAGACCATCTTGTCAAAACCAGTGATGAGAACATAGAGCTTATGGCTAAAAATGGTATAATTGCAGTTTTTCTCCCTCCTACACCTTATATGCTATTGAGCAAAGAGTACGCCAGAGCTAGGAAATTCATTGAAGAGGGCATTCCTGTGGCTTTAGCTACAGATTTGAATCCAAATGCGTACACGGAGAGCATGCAGATGGTTATTTCCCTCGCAATAACGCAGATGCGTATGCTTCCTGAGGAAGCCATTGCTGCTAGCACCATAAACGCTGCTGCTGCCATAGACATGCAGGATAAAATAGGGTCTTTGGAAAGGGGAAAACAGGCAGATATAATAATCTTAGATGCAAAGAATTACCAACAAATTGGCTACCATTTTGGTGTGAATCTTGTGGAAAAAGTGGTTAAAAGGGGAAAATTAGTGTGGAGCAGGGAAAATGTACTTCATTAGAGAATTCAGTGAGGAAGACCTTTACGAAGTGCTCAATATAGCAAATAAATCTTTGACGGAGAACTACACCCCTGAACTTTTTTTGGACATACATCGCCTCTGGCCAAATGGGTTCTTAGTTGCAGTTACCAAGGAAATCGTTGGCTTTATTGCAGGAAGCAAGCAGAACAGAGAGGCGAGAATTCTCCTCCTTGCTGTCAAAGATGAGCATAGAGGAAAAGGCATTGGAAGTGCGTTAATGAGGAGATTTATGAGCATATGCAAATCAGAGGGGATATTATCGGTGAGATTAGAAGTGAGAACTACGAATTTTAAAGCCATAGAATTTTACAAAAAATTCGGATTTAATATAATCTCGTACATTCCAAATTATTACACAAATGGTGATGCCGCCTATATCATGTGGAGAGAAATATAAAAAATTTAGAAGACATTAACCTCTCCATTCACAAGCATATCTGTAATCTTCTGTATATTCGCTAGCCATTCATCGGCGATATTTCTGAACTCTTCATTGTATCTTGAGATATTCACTCCTTCAGCAGGTATAACCTGTATGCTTGCAACCTGTGGCTCATCAACGGGCTTTCCTATCTGAGATACTATGCGCACATGTACCTCTTTCACATCTCCCTCTGCCGCCTTTGCCACATCCTCGGCAATCTTGAAAGCAAGTATATTGTAGAGCTTGCCCACATGTGTAACTGGATTCTTGCCTGCGGATGCTTCCATGCTCATAGGCCTGTAAGGTGTGATTAATCCATTTACCCTGTTTCCTCTTCCAACGCTTCCATCATCGCCATTCTCCATGCTCAACCCTGTAACTGTGAGATAGAATACTCCATCATCCACGAGGTCTCCAGTGTTTATGAAGAAATTAACCTCCTTATCCGTGAATTTTGCAGCATGGTCAGTTAGAAGCTCTTTCAGTTCATCTTTTACATTCAAATAATGGTCCTTATCTGGTGTATGCTTACCAACGAATGCTGCAGCCACAGTGATGTTTATCTTATCCTTATTTCTAAAGCCCATTACTTTTATATCCTCGCCAATCTCTGGGAGTTTATCCTTTAGAGGTCCATTTATGTATCTTTCCGTTTCGTAAACAACCTTTTCCAAATCGCTCATGGGTGCATAGCCAACACCAAAGGATGTATCATTTGCCAAATACTTCTGTGTGTCATAGAGACCTCTTAAATCAACAGAACCTTGGCCGATCATGCAATCAATTATCACATCCTCCTCAATATTCAAATTTCTGTAGTGCTTCTTTAGAAAATCGGCAGCTGCTCTCTTTGCTATTGTCCTGTAGGGTATTCTCTCACCATTAACAGTTGTGGTAGCCCTTCCAGATAGGAGAATGTAAACGGGTTCTAAAACTTGGCCACCTCCAAATTTTGGCTTGGCCTGCCCACCCACAATCTCCATTTGATCAGTATTGTGATGCAGAATCCTCCCATAATGCTCTAGGTAGTACTTGGATAAAGCTCTGCTTATGCTTTCTGCAATTCCATCAGCCACACTATCTGGATGTCCTATTCCTTTCCTTTCAACAATTTCAACATCCATCTCTTCCACTGGTATGGCTGTGATGTCCTCCACTACTATGTTCCTTGCCATAAATGTGAGAAACTTTAATAATACTAAAAATTTTTTGTAGTTAATAGAGCTACATTTTGAAAATAAGCATTGCATCACCAAAGCTGTAAAATCTGTATTTTTTCTCTATAGCAATTTTATATGCTTTCATTACCCTATCATATCCACCAAAAGCGGTTACGAGGAGGATTAAAGAGGACCTTGGCACATGAAAATTTGTGATTAAAGCATCTATTCCCGATTGAAATTTGTAGCCAGGGTATATGAAAATGCTTGTATAGCCCTGAGATGGGTATATAATTTCATTCTTTGATGAACTCTCCAATGCTCTAGTAACTGTTGTGCCAACTGCAAATAATCTCCCCTCTCTTTCGTTTATGAGTTTAGCCACTTCCTCCCCAACTATATAGTATTCTTCATCTACCCTATGTTCCCTTATATCCTCAGTTTTCACGGGCTTGAATGTGCCATAGCTCACATGCAAGGTTATATATCCTATTTTCACCCCCTTTCTCTCTATTTCTTTAAGCAATTGCGGAGTGAAATGCAATCCAGCCGTGGGAGCGGCAACTGCGCCTTCTCTTCTTGCAAACACAGTTTGGTATTTCTCCTCAGCATCCTTTGGAGGATTTTTTATGTATGGAGGTAGAGGAATCTCGCCTCTCCTTTGTGCCAATTCCATTATGTCCCCGCTGAATTCAATGTCACAAATTCCCTCGTTTTTCGCTCTAACCACTCCTTTTATGTCCTCAAATATTAGAACCGAGCCGGGATGTATTTTCTTGCCCTTAACTAAACACCTGTAATAATTCTCTCCCAATTTTTCTAAAATTAAAATTTCAACCTTGCCCCCAGTGTCCTTTATTCCCTTAATTCTTGCTTTTATTACCTTTGTGTCATTCAAAATTAAAACATCTCCCTTATCCATATACTCTGGCAAATCATAGAAATAGCGATGCTCTATACCCTTGCGAAGAACCATCAATCTAGCATGGTCTCTGGGCTCTACGGGCTTCTGTGCGATGAGTTCTTCGGGCAATTCAAAATCGTAATTTCTGAGCGAATACATCGTGCCTAAATTTCGCACCACTTAAATTAATTTTTGGAACAATTTTAAATAATTTCTCATCCTTTTATTCCTGTGAAGAAAGAAGTGCTAAGGGTTTTAGCAGAGAAATACGGGAAAAGATATTCGGAGCTGTTTCATATAAATTTGAGAGAAGAACCGTTTAAATGGTTTCTCCTATCCACCCTTTTTGGAGCAAGGATAAGTGAGGATATTGCCCTTCGCACCTACAAGATGTTTGGAATATACAATGTAATTTCTCCCGAGCGCATTATTGAGGAGGGTTGGGATTCTTTGGTTGCAATTCTTGATTCTGGGGGCTATACTAGATACGATTTTAAAACAGCTGATAAGATTTTAGAGCTTTCAAAGAATTTGAGCAAGGAAAATTTGAATGATATACATAGAAATGCCAGAGATTCAAAAGATCTAATATTGAAATTAAAATCATTGGCGAAGGGGATAGGAGATACCACCGTGGGCATATTTTTAAGAGAGATGATAGGAATTTGGGATAAAGCTAGCCCCTATCCAACGCCCCTTGCAAGATTAGCCGCTAAGAATATGGGCATCAGGGATATTGAGAATTACTGGAAAGAAAATCTACGAGATTTGGACTATGCAAATTTTGAGTCAATGTTAGCCCAGATAGGAAAATTTTGCAGGCGAGGAAAATGTTCTCAATGTCCTGCTAGAGATATTTGCGAAAAGAGATTTAACAAAGGTGTTAAATAGAATGATTCGGATAAGTATCCTATGAAAATGAGGAAATTATCTGCCGTGCTCACTTTAATTATAATCACAGTCATTATAGGTGCATTTGTATTTCAAGTGCTTATCGCTCCAAAGGAGAATTATATTTCTACTCCAAATATAAACTTGCAACCGCAGAATCTCAATTTAAGTTGGAATAATGGAGGGGTGAATGAAGAAAATCTAAGAAATGTTGCCCTTGCATCTGGTAATTTTGGATTAGCTCTCTTCTCCCAAATATTCAATGTGAGCAACAACACAGTAATTTCGCCCCTTAGCATTTGGCTCGTATTAGCGATGCTCTATGAAGGAGCAAGAGGAAACACCGCGGAAGAAATGAGAAATGTGATGTATCTCCCAGAAAATAGAACAATATTGGAGGAGAACATACACTGGTTTCTTGAGAAATTTGAAAATCACACAGAGAATTATACCCTAAGCGTTGCAAACGCGTTCTGGGCCCAAGAAGGTTCTGATATAAATAAGGGCTATGTGCAAATTCTGCAAGATTATTACAACGCATATTTTCAATACTTGAATTTTAGAAATGCAGAAAAAGCTAGGAGCATAATAAATTCTTGGGCTGAAAATTACACAAATGGGAAGATAAAGAATCTGCTTCCTCAGGGAAGCATAACTCCAGAAACTATGGCTGTATTAACCAATGCCATTTATTTCCGTGCAGCTTGGGCTTATATGTTTGACTCATCTTTAACCAAGAAAGGTATATTTTACACTCCAGAGGGTAAAGTATCCGCTTGGATGATGCATATGGAAGGAGATTTCAATTATTGGGAGAACAAAGATGCTCAAGTTTTAGAACTTCCATATAAGAAAAGCAATTTGTCTATGGTAATTTTTCTCCCTAAAAAGAGAAATGTGAATATAACTCTTGACGAACTTATGAAGTGGAGAATGAACTTGGGTATTGCATATGTAAACCTGTCCCTTCCTAAGTTTAAATTCACTTCAGAGTATAATCTAAAAGATGCCCTTAGTAATATGGGAATAAAGCAAGTATTCACCCATGATGCGAATTTAACTGGAATCTCTCCTGAAAAACCCCTATGGGCAGACGAAGTATATCACAAGGGCTATATATCGGTAGATGAGAAAGGTACAGTGGCATCAGGGATTACAGGTACACCTTTAGTAGCTGGAGATATCCCTTCTGTTAATTTCAATGCTAATCATCCATTCTTCTTCACAATTCAAGATAGAGAAACGGGAGCCATATTCTTTATGGGTTGGGTAGCAAATCCCATAGCAGAATAAAAAGTTAATAAGGCATAATGCGATGTTCACCTATGAGCATGGTGGACATAAGCGAGAAAAAGGATGTGCTTCGCATCGCTAAAGCTAAGGGCACAATAGTGCTAAGGAGCACAACGGTTGATGCCATAAAAAAGGGAGAGATAAAGAAGGGAGATGTTTTTGAAACTGCCAAGGTTGCTGGAATGCTAGCTGTGAAAAACACACCGAGGATGATTCCCCACTGCCACCCAATTCCTGTGGAATTCATAGATTTCAACTTTAGAATTTATGGAAATAGAATTGATGTAGAATGTGAAGTTAAGGCTCATTACAAGACAGGTGTGGAGATGGAAGCTTTGACTGGAGTGAGCGTTGCCTTGCTCACAATTTGGGACATGGTAAAATACTTGGAGAAGGATGAGAATGGGCAGTATCCAATGACCCAGATTCTCGGCATAGAGGTTGTTGAGAAGAGAAAGGAGGAATGAATATGGGAGTAAAGGAGCATAAAAAGCACATTTATAATTTGAGAATAGGAGTTCTAACTGTTAGCTCCACGAGAAACAAGGATACTGATGAATCTGGAAAGATAATTATGGATGCCATAGAGAAAAATGGGTACAAGGTTTGTGGCTATGATGTTGTTAAAGATTCAAAGTTGGATATTCTCAGCGGATTATTCCACTTACTACCAATTTGTGATGTTGTAATTTTGAATGGAGGCACAGGAATAAGCCCCAAGGATGTGACTGCAGAGACAATAAAAGCGATTTTAGATAAAGAGCTCGTGGGCTTTGGTGAGATTTTCAGGCTAAAGAGTTACGAGGAAATAGGTACAGCAGCCATGATGTCCCGCGCTATTGGAGGAATTTGTTGCGGAAAATTGATATTCTCAATTCCCGGCTCAAAAGGAGCTGCGAAGACAGGATGCGAGGTCATATTCAGCGAGATAAATCATATGTGGTACGAATTAAATAAAGAGAAAAAATGAGAAAAATTTGGATAATTTTGGCAAGCGTACCCTTAGCACTCACTCCATTTACAGGATTTACTTGGTGGATCTTTTCCATTTTTTCTCTCCTTGTATATTTTCGTCCAAAAATTGAGGAGTGGTATAGGAGAATTGCCTTACCTTCTTGGGCAAAATTCATTCTTTTCTTTTTTGCTCTTTGGATACTTAACTGAAATTTTTGCAATAGTGGATAATTTACCAAGGCCACTGGTAGAGCGTGCCTTATTTAGTTCGTATCCTTTTACAGACCTCTATCTCGCACTTGGCTATTATCTTGCCTTTGCCATAGTTTGGTACATAATCTTGAAAAATTTCAAATTCAGATATTGGGAAGTATTCATAATAGGGGGCTCATTTGGAATTCTATTTGAGCAAAGTGGGAGAATTCTTCTATCATTCAACTTCCTTGCTTGGCTTTATGTTTTCTTGGTTTATGGCTCTTTTCAAGCTAGCGTGCCTGTAATGGCAGAAAATACTTTGGGAAAAAGGGAAATCTCAAGGGCTAAAAAGATAATAATCGGAATAATTGCAGAAGCTTCAGCATTTATGCTTGCAGTAGATTTTCTATGGCTCTTAAAATTGCCTATAAAATAAAAAAATTATTGAGAGAGGAAGACCTTGTATGCGCGGTACGCGCTCCAAATATCCATCTTGCTAGTTATTTCGTATGGGGAGTGCATTCCTATTACGCCAGGTCCCATGTCCACAACATCCATTCCGTACTTGGCGAAGAATTTTGCAATTGTGCCACCGCCGCCTTCATCAACCTTCCCAAGCTCTGCCACTTGATAGGGCACTTTGTTCTTTTCATATAGTGCTCTTATCTCTGACATGAATTCTGCAGTGGCCTCGCTTGAGCCATACTTTCCGCCATGCCCAGTGTACTTGGAAATTACCACACCATATCCTGCCTTGGCTGCATTTGGTATGTCATGCACACTCTTGAATATTGGATTTATGGCTGCACTCACATCTGCGCTTATGGCCTTTGTCTTATAAAGAATCTCAAGGAATTCAGTATGGGTGTAATCTGGCTTTATCATGCTCAAAACTTTGGCAAATACATACTCTAGGAAGTTACTCTGGGCACCTACATTTCCATCGCTTCCAATCTCCTCTTTATCGTAGAAGAACGCTATGCTTGTGTATGTGGGCTCCTCCACTTCTAGAATTGCGCGGAAGGATGTGTAGGCGCAAATTCTATCATCTTGGCCATAGGCACCCACCATACTGCGATCAAATCCAACATCCCTTGGCTCCTCTGCAGGGACTATCTCTAAATCGGCAGAGTTGAAATCCTCCTCCACAATACCGTATTTCTCATTTAGGTACTTTAGCACATAGGTTTTTACCTTCTGCTTTACATCCTTATCATCTATAGGAATGTTTCCCACTACAAGCTGTAACTCTTCACCGCGAATTCCGTCAAATAGCTTGCGGTCTCCCTGAACCTTTCTTGCAAGATGAGGTAAGAGGTCTGGTATTACAAACACAGGATCGCCAGGATTATCGCCTACCCTTATGTTTATCCTCTTTCCATCCTTAGTGTAAACAACTCCATGTATTGCCAGAGGCCTAGAAACCCATTGGTATTTCTTTATTCCTCCGTAGTAATGAGTTTTGAGAAGGGCTAAAGAGGAATCAGAATCTTCCCATAATGGGTTTGGCTTTATATCAATTCTTGGAGCATCAATATGTGATACAACTAATCTAAATCCTTCCAATGGCTTCTTGCCTATAACACCAAGGGCGAGGGTTTTCTCCCTGTTCATTATGTAAAATTTGTCTCCGGGAGCTAGGCTCTTCTTCTTGTTTATATCCTTGAATCCTTTCTTCTCAGCGATAGAAACCATAAAATCCACGGTCTCTCTCTCAGTTTTAACTTCTTTCAAGAATTCTTTGTAATCATCTGCGAATTTCATAGCATCCTTGATTTCCTTTTTCTTCAATGTGAGCCACATGCTTTCTTTCTTCATACTCAATTTCTCCTCAATATTCTCCTTTTTCTTTGCCATAGTATCACCTCTATTGTGCGAGCATGCATTTGCTCAATTTAAAACTTTTGAATGTTTTTTATTTTTCAACCTTTATGGCAGCATAGCCAACTACTTCATCCATT
Organism: Candidatus Aciduliprofundum sp.; assembly: GCA_015520565.1. Classification (GTDB taxonomy): domain Archaea; phylum Thermoplasmatota; class Thermoplasmata; order Thermoplasmatales; family Aciduliprofundaceae; genus Aciduliprofundum. Next base: position 8,347 of record WAPW01000017.1, read on the forward strand.
GGCTGTATATCTCCACTTGTGGCATATTTTAAAAGTGTTGCCTTTCCACCTATAGCTGTTAGCATCGCCGCTACAGGCCCATATCCGCACATAGTTATATTATGCTTGTAAATTACATCGTAAAGGCCTTTTATATCTCCCTTAACTATTTTATCTATAGCCATAGAATCGTTTGTGTAGGCTTTATTCTTGGGCACATAATGGGAGAAATCGGAAGAGGCAATGATTACAACATCCTTATCTACAATGGCCTCTTTTATTATCTCTCCAAGCTCTACTGCAATTTCATAATCTTGGAGAAGCATGGTTATGGGTACAAATTTTATCTCTTTCTTGAAAAATTGTAAAAATGGAAGCTGCACCTCTATACTATGCTCGTACCTGTGTGCATAATTATCTATATCTACCACACCTTTTGCTATATCTTTTGCTAACTCCCTATCTATCTTTACTTTTCCAAAGGGTGTGAGAAAATCATCCATAGCTATGGCAACACCGGAGCCAACACCATAATGATTCGGGCCTATAATTATAAAACTTTCTGGAAAACCATCTAAGGCGAGGGCATGATAAAAATGGGTAGCTATTGGGCCTGAGAACATATAGCCAGCATGAGGCACTACCCCGCCTTTTATCCTTCTTTTTCCATCAGGAACTAAGGAAGGCACAGAGCCAGGGCCAAGAGGATGAATAAAAAGCTCGTTTAACATTGTTTCAAGTTCTTTTCTCTCCCCCGGATAGAACTGCCCTGCAACTGCTGGATACCTCATAGCGGTGCCTCAAAATCTTCTATGGTGTATTTGTATTCATCATTGCTCTTTATTATTCCCTTCTCTTTCAGTATTTCCCTTGCGAGAAGCCAGTAAATTAGGGCGAGAGCACGGCGACCCTTGTTGTTCGTAGGTATTATTAAATCCACATAACTTGTGCGATTGTTTGCATCACATAATGCTACTATGGGTATTTTTGACTTAACCGCCTCTTTTAGAGCTTGGGTATCTGCAGCGGGGTCGTTGATTAGTATAACCTTTGGCTCTATGTAGTTAGGTAGCTTTGGATTCGTCAAGGTGCCCGGTATGAACCTTCCCGGCATCACTTTGGCTCCTCCAATCGCTTCAGCGAATTTTATTGAGGGTTTTTGTCCGTACTGCCTTTGAGACACCACAAGAATATCCTCAGGATCGTACCTTGCAAGGAACTTTGCAGCCATTCTTATTCTTTCATCTGTTTTTGTTATATCAAGCAGGTAGAGTCCATCGTTTCTAACCTTGTAGATGAACTTCATCATATCTTTGTTCCTAACTTGCGTTCCTATGTGCACGCCCGCCGTGAAGTATGTGTTTTCATCAACCAGCAATTCTACCATTTTTACTCACCTTTTAGTTCCTCTTCAATTCTTATCATCTCATTCAATTTGGCTATTCTCTCTCCCCCTATTGCACCAGTCTTTATAAACTCTACGCCAAATGCAACTCCAATATGCACTATGCTTGTATCGCATGTCTCCCCGCTTCTATGGGAAATCATAGTGGCGTAGCCATTATCTTTTGAGAACCTTATTGCCCTTATGGTATCAGTTAATGTTCCTATCTGATTTGGCTTTATGAGAACCGTATTTGCAGCCCCCTTATCCACGCCTATTTTTATCCTCTCCACATTTGTAACAAATATATCATCACCAACAACATAAGCTATATGCCCAATTCTCTTGGTTAACTCGGCAAAACCATCAAAATCCTCCTCATCCAGAGGGTCCTCTACAAGATAGATGCCATAGTTCTTAACTATATCTTCCACGAAATCAATCTGCTCCTCAGGAGTTAAAATTTTATCCTTGTAATGATACTTTCCATCTTTGTAGAATGAGGATGCTGCAAAATCCAGTGCTGGCTTAATCTCTATTCCATACTCCTCACCCACTTCTCTTACTGCCTCTACTACAACTTCTATTGCCTCAATATCATCCATGGGCGCAATCCATGCCTTTTCATCCCCTAATCCTATGGATATATTCGGGAATTTTTCCCTTAATTTCTCACCAACTTTTTTATGCACAAGTGCATTGGCAAATACATTATCCTTCGCAGAATTGCTAAGAGCCATAGATAGCATCTCTTGAATTGTCGTGCCTCCCACAGCATGCTTCCCTCCACCGAGCACATTGCCCACTGGCTTTGGTATCCTATTTGCAAAAGCGCCCCCAAGATATTGGTAGAATGGCAAGCCCATTGAGTTTGCAGCAGCCTTAGCAATAGCCAAAGATATGGCAATAGCTATATTTCCGCCGAGCATTGAGAAATCATCGGTACCGTCAATTTCGTGAAGCATGGCATCAATATCCTCCTGCTGAGTTGAATCCATGCCTATAAAATTGTCCATTCTCTCCTTAAAATATTCAATTCCCTTATCTATTCCTCCCGCAGGATATGCCTTTACTTCATGCTTTCCTGTTGATTTTCCAGCTGGAGCTGCGGCTCTACCATAGCCATTTAGAGTATAAACTTCCACTTCTACAGTTGGATTGCCCCTTGAATCAAGTATTTTTCGCAATACAATATCCTCAATTAGTGTCATATTCTACACCTCTTTAAGTGGGCTATGCCCATCATATATTTAAAGTTTGCAAAATTATTTTAACCTCTATCCCTTTTATTTTTTATGGATTTAATGAGCACAAATGCAAAAGGGAAAAATATGCGAGGTAAAAAGCTCTTACTCTACGGCTCTTGTTTAGATGAGAACCCTCAGTACCTAAAGGATTTTAAGAATTACACCAAACTCTCTTTCTGCCCTGAGAAGGAGCATATAAACATGGCATTCTACAAACTAATCGCCATGATGTCCGTGGCAGAAGAATTAGTGGTTATAACAACAGATGGCTCTCCACACTGTGTGCAATTGCACTACATTGCAGATGAAGTGCTTCGCTACTCATCAAAGAAATTTAAAGTTAGGCATTATGTTGTCAATGAGGGGAAAATAATAGAGGTCTCGCCAGAGGATGTGAAACTATCCCGCTATCTTTCAAAAATAAAGAAATTAAGGGGCTCTACCTGAACTTTGGCCTCTGAGATAGCATAGGTGGAAGAGGTAGCTTTCTCTTTGGTTTCCCTTCCGTTTCCTTTTTGAGTATAGAAAGAAGTTCTTCTCTCTTCATCTCTTTTACTCCATCTCCCCTTATTCTCACTGTGAGCACACCTTTCTCCTTTTCTTTTTCTCCTATGACCACAATGTATGGTATCCACTCCTTCTCTGCATCCCTTATCTTGCGGGATACACTTAGTTCTCTATCATCTATATCCGCTCTGAATCCTTCGCTTCTAAGGTAATCCATTTCTTGAATTGAAGAGCCTATAAAATCATTCTTCACAGGTATGATGCGCACTTGCGTGGGGCTAAGCCAAACAGGAAGCATAGGTTTCTTACCTCTCTTCGCCTCCATATCTGCCTTCTCAAGCATGGCATAAATAATTCTCTCAACTGCTCCGCTGGGTGAGCAGTGCAATATGTAGGGATATTTCTCCTCCCCGTTCTCATCGTAGTATGTTATCCCATATCTCTTTGCATTCTCAACATCAATCTGCACTGTGCTCAATGCAGCCGCCTTATCCAATGAATCAACGAAATTGAATTCAAATTTTAGAACGAAGTAGAAGAAGCGCTCGTCCCACATTTGAATTAGCACGGGTCTATTCACGAGTTTAACAAGCTCCTTTATGAACTCTTTATTCTCTTCGTAAAAATCTCGGGTAAATCTTATAGCAACTTCGTAATCTCCCAACTCTAAGCCAAAATCCTTGAGCACATCTATTGCCATCTCGTACTGCCTCTTGAACTCCTCCATCGCTTGAGGCATGTCGGCTGCTAAAGTGTGCATATCGGGCATTGTGAAGGCACGCAATCTTCTCAAGCCCGAAAGCTCTCCCTTTTGCTCTCTCCGAAAAGCATACTTTGCCATCTCATAGAGCCGCAGAGGAAGATTTCTGTAGGATATAGTGGCATCATGCATCATTAGAAACTGCCCAAAGCATGCTGCAAAGCGCAAAAAGTACTTGTTTTTTCCACTCAAAACGATGTACTGCCTTGCTGGGAAGCGATTCAGATAGGATTTCAAAGAGGGATGATTAAAATCGTACATAATTGGGGTCTCAACCTGCATGGCTCCATAATCTATAACTTTGTTCTCCACATAGTCCTCAATTAGTGCTTTAACTAATTTTCCCTTGGGATAATATCTCATGTTTCCAGAGTCGCTGCCGGGCTCATAATCTGCGAGCTCTAGAGATTGCATAAGCTTGACATGGGGAGGAATTTCCTTGGTAGCTCTAGCGCCGGAGATTTCATAATCCACGAATTTTTTGAGATTTGGATATGAGGAATAATCAAATTCATTTACATTATGCAAATTCCCATCTATGTCCATTATGTACCAGTATGTAGTCCTTTTCTCCGCCTTGAGAGCCTCACTTTCTTCCTCCTTTACCTCTCCCCTAATCTCCTTGCTAAGCTCGCTCAATGGATGCCCCTTGCAAGATATTACAAAGCTCTTGTACCAGCCGAAGGGAGCACGATGTACCTCATACCCTCTCTCTTTTAGCATTTTTTCCAATTCTTTTAGAACTTTTATTGCCTCTCCCGGCGATGCAAGCTTGTTGCTCAGGTGAGCATAAGGATAAAGTACAATCCTATTTGCACCAACTTTCTTTGCCACATCCTCTATTTCCTCAACGATTCTTTCAAGGATGGAAGAATCGCCCTCCTCCACGGATATAAAGGGCACAAGACATTCCTCGTACCTTTCTTTCTTCTCCTTTATCTCCTCAGCGTCTTTCATTGCCTTGCTCTTTGCTTCGTACTCTATAAAATCTGCGTGTATGAAAAGAATCCGCATATATGGTGATTTTTCACATAGTATAAATTGTTTTTCTTTGATGCATAGTTTTATATGCTTTCATCATAATAATGCATTATGGATGTAGTTTACATACTTCAAGGAGCCCTTGCCCCAATTTTGCTTATCTCAGCAGTGGGTCTCCTCCTATTAGGTTTAGGAAACAGGATAGGAAGGATAATAGACCGCATAAGAAAATTCTCTGAGGAGGTGCGCAGTGGAGAGATTTCTGAGGAGAGATGGAAAATAATACAATTACAGAAGAAGACGCTTGAGAATAGATTAAGATGGTGTAGAAATGCTATGTTTTTCTACTATCTAACGATTCTATTTACTTCAGTATCCTCTGTGATGTCCTTTCTTCAGTTCTTCTACCATTATTTTGGATACCTTGCAATCATAGCTTTAGCTTTTGCATTGGCAACATTGTTTGTAGGGATAGTTTATTCTCTCTATGAAGTGTGGTTTACATACACAGCTGTTATGGAAGAAGCGGATTTTTATTTAGGGGAAAATCGTTAAATACTCTAAAATGGATGTGGAATTATGAAGATTTGGAATAGCCATATAATCTTAGAAAAAAATCTAGAATGGAAGGGCCTAGAGCCAGTATGGGGAGACATGCTAAGATTGTTCTTTGAAGAGAGCAGGCAATTTAGGGATGATCCAGAGCAGATAGATATAATTGTAGAGGAGAATATGGTGGATATAAAGAATAATCGCAAACCGGAGGGATACAACAGAGAGGGTAGAATGAGAATTGTTGTGCCCATAAGCGATAAAAGGGAGTTTTTCATATATCGTGGAGTTTATAGTGATGAAATAAGAACAGTAACAGAAAAAGTCAGCAAATTCTTGGCAGAGAATGGAATAAAGCATAAGGTGGAATGGAACGATATGATGCTCTACAAGATGAAGAAGAGGCGAAGATGATGAATATTGAGGATGTTATGAATAAGAATGTTATAACTCTAAAACCAGAAATGACTATTAGAGAGGCCTATGAAGTTTTTGTTAAAAACAATATTAGTGGTGCGCCAGTAGTTGATTCTGATGGTAAATTAATTGGTATACTCACAGTTAAAGATATATTGAAAATAATAAAGGTTAGAATGGAGGACATAGGAGTATATGTTTTACCCACACCCTTTGATTTTATGGATACGCCACCTATTGAGATACCATTGGAGTATCAGGAAACTTATCGGAATATCTCTAACATTAAAGTGGAAGAAGTGATGGAAAGGAGAGTCCATTATGTTAGGCCTGATATGAATATTTATGATGCCTTGGATATCCTTGTAAAAAAAGATATTTCAAGGTTGCCAGTGGTAGATAAGGATAAAAAGGTAATTGGTATAATTACTAGAAGTGATTTGCTTAGAGCCATAGCCAATTCAAATAAAATTTCCTAATAAGTAAGCGGCTATAAGCCCTGCGGTTATGAATATTATAAATGGGATTTTTGGCTGTACCCATACTCTTTCCCTTCCTATTTTCTTCAGTTTTTCTATGTCCTCTCTTGTGTGAGAATCGGGATGAACATAGAGAACATGCTCCCCATCTTCTATCCTCTCCATTAGCCACACATGCTTTTTATCCACTTCCTCTATGGGCATTCTATATCCTATGAACATTTCAGGGAAACCAAAATCACCTCTTGCTGCGTTTCTAATAGAAAGGGAAATTATGAAGAGCACAGATGCTATAGCTGCATACAATAATACTAGAAATGCAAATGGAAAGGTGAGTTCAATTATATTGAGATATGGCGGGATGAATAATGGTAATCCAAAGAATGATGGATAGAGAGGTTGGAGGATTGCAACACTCATAAGAGCCCTTGCATCTGCTCTGCCTCTCAATATTTTTATGCTGTGCAATCCTCTAAATAGGGCAACGAGAATGAACATGACCATCAAGGAAGAGGGAGCACCTACGAATATAGAATAAGCAAATACCCCAAATGCTATTGCCCAAAGCGAATATTGTATATACTTCTCTCTACCCTCCCATTCAAAAAACCATTCGTAGAATAGTATAACTGAGGGAATGAGAGCTATAATGCCTGCAAGGGTTGGAAATTGATAAATGTCAAGCCCGAATGCTATAAATCCAAGAATGAACCATATTGTAGGGCTTATTAACCTATCTTTCCAATCTTGATAAGATGCAATTGTGAAGAACGGAATGGCTATGATGAAACGCGCTAAGTCAATATAGCTCATAAATGATAATATTAAAATAGGTACAAAAAATTTGCCACAGAATATTAAGATTTAATAATCACAGATGAATCTATATGGGCAGAATTTGCAATTTTCGCTCTTATTTGCAGGGAAATTTTCCTTTTTTATCCCTTCCAGCACTTTTATTACATCTTCCATAATCTCGCTTAATTCATTAAAGTTGAATTTTACATCAATAATTTTCCCGTTTTGTAGATACACCAATTTTCCTCTGGGAATGATATAATTCTTTAGGTAAAATATCAAAGCATAAAATGCAAGCTGTAAATAATAATCCTCCCTTTCACCCCCTGTCTTCAATTCAAAGATATCATTCTCACTCATAATATCAAATCTCCCGTAAATCAGAAAATCATCAATCTTAGCATACATCCATTTTTCCACATTGAAATCATTCAAATCAAGTACCTTGGCTATCTTCATAGAATTTTCTATTCCATTTTTTATCTTTTCCACATAATCTTTTTCCTCTCTCCACAAAATTATTTTATCGGAGAGGGAAGAATAATAGGAAATCATATCATCCATATCTTGAAAATTATCTTCCAAATCCTTGGCAGAAATGGGAATTGAATCACCTTTGATTTTTTCCCAAATCTCATTTGCATCTATAATTTCCACCTCGCCTTTTAATGCAGAGTAAAAATAATTATGCAAATAATTTCCAACTTCAAAATCCGCGTATCTTAATTGTGGGAGGGGATATATCCTCTCGTAATAGTATCTGCGAGGGCAGGTTTTATAAGACATATATGCACTATAACTCAACTTTATGGGAGTAATGAATATCCCTCCGTATCTATCGCATTCTTTATCTCTTCTTGCAAAAATTTCCTTGCTTCTACAAATGCCTCCTCTATTCTCATTCCCTTTGCTATGAATGATAGGAGAGCTGAAGAGTAGGCGCAACCAGTTCCATGTACAATTTTATTAATTTTTGGCATACCATAGGATTTAACTTCATCACCAAATAAATAATCCCTTCCGCTCAAATGCCCACCTTTTATGATCACATATTTTCCATATTTATGCGTTAAAATTTTCCCAGCAGAGATGACATCCTTTTCATTTTTTATTTTTATCCCTGCAAGCTTCTCTGCCTCTGGAACATTTGGAGTTATTACATCCGCAATTTTGAGCAAGGACTCAATATCTTCAATTCTATTTATGAGCATTCCATTTTTTGCTGCGAGAAGAGGATCAAAAATCACAAACCAATCGTATTCTTTTGCAAATTTTACAACTAAATCTACAGAAGAGCCAAGCATGCCTACCTTTACAAATCTTATTGGGAAATCCTCAATTATGGCTTTGAGCTCTCTCTCCACAATCTCCTCGCTTAAAGATTCAAAACCAACAAATCCACTAGTATTCTGATAAGTTATTGCAGTTGCTACCCCTAACCCGTAGAATCCAAGCTTGCGAAAGGTTATTATGTCCCTAATCAACCCCGCCCCAGAAGTTGGGTCAAGGCCAGCGATGCTTAGAAGGTACTCCATAAATCTCCATCATATGCGAGTATAAAAATTTGTTTACGAAAGAAAGTGTTAAATACCCCTTTTTCATACTCGGCACCATGACTTTCCAAGAGGCAGTAAATAGGCTACTTAACAAAAAGATATGTATGAAATGCCATGCGAGAAATCCGCCAAACGCTACACGCTGCCGTAGATGCGGTAGTCATGACCTTAGGCCTAAGGCCAAAGAGAGAAGAGGAGGCAAGTAATTTTATTCCTCTCTATAAAATTCTTTAAGTTGCCAAAGCACATAGTTTCTTATTTCATCTACGGATGGATATTCTCCCACTGGCTCCCCATTTATTAGGTATGGCTTGAGCATACTTTCTAGTTCTTCTCCACAAACTGGGCAAGTATCCATATCTTTATAGCTTACGAAGAATTTGCCGCAACTCTTACATCTATACACTTTCTTTGCTCCGCTGAACTTTCCCTTTTTAGCCATGGGCCTTCCTTCAATTTCCACTATGTCCATAGCATAATCTATCGTTTTTGCATTGCTTAGCGATGTGCCCACTCCAAATCCAGTGGCTCCTGCTTCCCTCAATCTCCTTACACTATCCTCATCCAATCCGCCAGAGACAAATATACCTACATTCTTGTATCCCCTTATATCAAGCTCCCATCTAACTTCCCTTATGATATCTTCAAAATTGCCCCTGCGCGATGAAGGCGTATCCAATCTAACGGCTGCAAGGTCTTTTAAAATCTGCGCTGCCTTTATTGATTCAAATTTCTCATCACCAAATGTATCTATAAGTGCAATCCTAGGCACTCCCTCCTCTACGAATTCATCAAATTTCTTCCATGCTTCTTCCTCGCCTAAAGTGAGAATTAAGGCATGGGGCATTGTGCCACTTGGTTTCTTTCCTATGTGCTCTGCCCCTATTATGCTTGATACCCCATCACAGCCACCAATGTAAGAGGCCCTATCAATCAGAGGAGCAATGGATGGATGCATTCTCCTAACTCCAAAGGATAAAACTGCATAATTGCCCGCTGCTTGCTTTATCCTCGCTGCCTTCGTTGCTATTCCTGAGGCTTGGCATATGAATCCAAGCATTGGAGTTTCGTAAATTGCAAATTCTTTGTAATCTCCCTCAATTGCCATTACAGGTATTGGAATGCCATTTTCGTCCCTCCTTGGAAATATAGTGCCTTCAGGCAATGCGTAGAGATTCACATTTTTTCCCTTCAATAGTTCTATGACTTCATCAAGACCTGCAAATACTACCCAATCGTAGGGTGGATTAGCCACTGTGAATTCTGCATACACTTTCTTTTCTATTTTATTCCTTTCAAGAATCTCTTTAGTTCGCACAAAATAAATATCCGTGGTTCTACCATTCTTTATATCCTCCTCACTTGCCATATGAAATTTCATAATTCATCACTCTCCACTATTTTTGCACCATAAATTCTCTTCATATAATATATTGCCCTTTTATGTGCATCCTCACTTGTACCGCTACAAGCGTCCTCAATTATATACACATTGAATCCACGAGCAAACGCACCAAAGGCAGTATGTTGCACACATATATCCGTGGCAACTCCGCATATATAAACATCCTTTATTTCTTTCTCATTCAAAATATCCCCAAGGGGAGTAAATAAAAATCCATCATAGGTGTTTTTCTCAATTATTATATCTCCTCCTTTTGGCTCTATCTCCTCTATTATCTTTGAGCCCCATGTGTTTTCCATGGCATGCTCTCCCCAAACTTTGAGCTCTGCGTCTCCCTTTTTATGAGAATCTTTGAGGTATATTACCAAATCTCCATCTCTAAATTTTTCCGCTATTCTCCTAATTTTTGGTACTATATTTTTTGCATTCTCGCTCCCGAATTTTCCATCAACGAAATCGTGAATCATATCAACTATGAGCAAAGCTCGCATAGGTAAATAAACCTCCGCATTTACTTAAATTTTGCCTATTCTTCCTTCCACAGATGCAAGTTTCCAAAGGGTACTCTCTCAAGCACATCTCCCTTTAGTTCCTCTATGTACAACTCTGCCACAAATACTTTGCCTTGAATAAGATGCCCGCCTTTCACACTTCCATCCTTGTATCCCAAAATTGCATGGATATGTGAGAATGGCTTTCCATCCTTAATGCTGACATTTCCAGTTGCGAGGAGGAGCTCATGAACATCCTCCACCTCTATCTCCTCGTACTTTCCCTTCTCAATGTTGAAGTATCCCAATTTTGCTTTCTTTAAAGATCCAATGGCATTTAGAGTTGCCATCTTTATTCCATTCTTGTCGCAGAATTCATTTACATAGCTTACAAGCTCTTCATCCTCTGGAACCCTAAAAAGAAATGTTCTTCCCTTTTCATACTCCATTTACATCACCAAGGCAAAATGCCTTTATTGGCATAAATAATTTACTCAAAATCAAATAGCGTTTTTCTCTTCTTCTCCTTGCCAAAGGCACCCAAGCTTATCTGCTTGCTTCCGGTGAGCAAATTCTCTTCATCAACACCAAAAACATCTGTAATCCTCGCTAATGTCTCTGCCACCCTCCTTGCATAGTACCTGTAATCTGGCTTCCTCTTGAATTCCATTCCCGGTATGTATGGCTCCACATCCTGCTTTGAGCCCCTTGCATTTACCACAATCCATGCAACTTTCATTCCGGGGATGAACTCATGTCCCATTTTTATCAATTTTCTTGCTGCTTGAACATTAGGCATACTATCTGGATTCTTGTAGAATTTGAAATCTTTCACAGTACGAGATATAACTAAGCTCTCAATGGGTACCTTACCAGCACGAACCTTTGCCACTATATCCCTTGCCAATTCTATGGCGCCTTGGATATCTCCATCTAAAATCTTCTCAAACACTGCCTTCTGTGCCTCGCTTTGCAAATCAAAAGAGTCAGTGCGGCGAATCTCATAGCCGCGAACAACCATATTTCCCTTTTCCTCATCGGGCCATATTATTCTTCCCACATACCTCTTCTTTGCCCCATGGGAGAAGAATGGCTCAAGAATTTTCTCAAATTCTAAAATTAATTTTTCCCTCTTTGATATCTCTTCCGCTTTTTTCATTCCAAACTCAATTGTCTTTTCTAAATTCTCGTAAGGGGATTGGAAGAAAACACTATCCGTATCTCCATAAACCACTTTTATTCCCTCTCTCTCAAGCTCTGCGATTATTCTCTTTATCGTATCCCTTGCAAATGCAGTTATGCTCGCCCCTATATCTGGATTCGTGAATCTGTAAAAAGATGAAGCCAAAACACCATAAAATGTGTTCATTAGTATTTTTACCGCTTTTTGCAAGCCATCGTAGTAATCTCTATGCTGTGGGTCTTCTTTCATCTTACGCTTTAATTCATCCCTCTTATTCATAAGCTCTGCTAAAATTTTTGGTATGAGTCCCTCTCTTTTCTCCTTGCTTAGAAATCTCACACCTGTTGGGCTCACAATATCTCCATCTTTGCTAAGCGTAGTGAAGCATATATTATACTTTATTATGATGCTTGGATACATGCTCTTAAAATCCAAAACACATACCCAATGATACAGGCCCGGCTCAATTGTATGAACATAGCCCCCTTCTATCTTTTTGCTCTTCCTCTCTTGCCCTTGCAGAGGCACACCTATATGGTGCCTATCTGCCTCCCTTATTAACAAAGAATCAACCCAAGTTGAGGTACCAGAATGGATGACATCCTCAAGGGGAAATTTTGTAACTGTGGCTAAATCAAGGTACTTATCAATTATTCCTATCTTGAGGAGAATTCTCAAAGCTAGCTCGGCATCCTTTTTGCAATACTTAATGACTTTTTCTTTATCTTTTTCCCACTCTTCATCAATATTCGTTCTATCCACGTCCAACTTTCCCTCGCCAAATAGATGCATGGCTACAGCTTGTAGAGTTTCTTGCTTTAACCGCAACTCCTTCTTTACAGCCCACCAAGCATCTTCTATAACCCTTCCATGCAATCTCCAAAATTGCCCCACGATTCTCTGGGGCTTGCTTTTATCCCTCCCTATCAAAAAATCCATTCCGTACTTCTTGTATCTATCCGATAATAATTCTAAATCATAACCATCAATGTTGTATCCCGTTATAACATCTGGGTCCTCTTTCCATATTAGCTCAAGAAATTTCCACAAAATATCTTTTTCATCACCTTCAATGCTCTCTTCCCTTATCTCTCCATTTTCCCATATGGCTATGCCTATTGTGAAGATCTTTCCATTCTTGATAGAATTCTCAATATCAAAGCTTAGAATTTTTAGAGGGGGTTTAAAATCATCTATATTCTCAAATTTTTCTGCATTTACCACAAGCTCCGTGGTGTATTTTCCTTTTTCTTCCTCCTTCCCATAAATTCTCACACAAGAGCCAAGGTCAAAATCGTAGATGAAACGCTGATGAAAGGGAATGTCGGCAGCGAGAACATTGCAGAATTCCATGGCTTCTCTCCTATACCTAGGAGTTTTCCAAGGAGAATGCAGGGTAACTTTTACACATTTTCTCATCTTACCCTTGTACCATAACTCAACTTCTTCCATCTTGCTTATCTCTGGGTCCTGTGAGAATTTCTCCAAAATCGTAGAAGGGGGCTCAACAAGGTAGAAATATGGCATGAATCCCTTGTAGCGAGCCACTATGCTCTTTCCTTCCCTCGTCTTTCCATAGAGCTCCACAACTACTCCATCTTCTTCTCGCGAATACGAAGCTGTTAATAGGCGAACATCCCAATGCACATATAAACATCACATTGGAGAATATAATTGTTGCGATTAGAATGTAAGAACTTTGCTTATGGCCCAATTTGTAACATAGGCTGCTATTATGCCTATCCATACCAGCATTGCAAAGTGGAGGTATATGCTATGCTTATGTGATCCGCTTACGATTTTTATTATCATTGAGGAAATAAGAGCATGCACCACTAAGAGCATCAAGAATATAACATTCGCAGTGTGAATTGGAAAATGTGCAGAGAGAAGTGGAATATGGATATATTTTTCCAAATTAACAGGGTAGTATTTAATCATGCTTTGCATCATTTTCATAAGGCCTAAAGTTGTGTATAGGGTAAAGGCCATGCCTGCCATGAGACCGTATAGTAAGCCAGTTAAATTTGATGCTGATTGAAATCTTTTCTTTCTTAGACCTATCATTTTTACATAAGATTCGCTTATTATCTTTGAAATCTTTCTGGGATCTCCTCCCATATCTATGCCTGTAACAAACATATCGGTGAATTTTGAAATTAAATTGCTTCCTGTCTCACCTGCAAAATAGCGCCAAGCCATCTTCTTATCTATCCTTGTGAGCAATCTTTTATACAAGGTGTCAATGTACTTTGTCAATTTTCCAAAATCGTGCTTTCTCAATCTCTCCATGGCCATAACATCACTACCCTTTGCCTCAATATAGCTTCCAACTGCACGAATAAATGCATCATAGTTAGTATCGCAATTAATCAAATCGCTCTCTGCAGAATGAATGAGATACCCTGGATAAAGGAGAGGAACTATTGAAATAGCTATTACAAGTGAAATAGATAAGCCCATCATGTATGTGGCTATAAAGAGCACAGCAACGAACATATAACTAAATGGAAGAATGCGCATGAGTTTTAGCTCATGTGGGGAGCGTACATCTTTTCTATTGTGCCATATCTCATCCTCAGGCAGCCTGACTTTTATTGCATAGAGTATGAAACTTTCTAATGTTATGAATCCCAAGAGGGTGAGGAAGAGAAATATTGTTATGTTTCCAGTAGTGAACATAGGCAATATAGCAACGAATACTGTAAAGAAGAGCATAGATATGAGCATGGAAACAAATGTCTCTTTATAAACATCCATTTGCGCTAGAGCAGCTTCGTATTTTATTGCGTATGTTTCCATTACAACCATCCTTTCCTTCTCTAAGAATGCTTCAAAATCCTCTCCTGCATCTGCACTATGAGCTAAGCGATCTAAGAAATCTGCAAGCTCTATGCTTGGGCATTTTTTAGCCACTATCCTTGTTGCATCGGGCAAGCTCAAATTCCAGTATTCCATAAGATTGTAAATCTTTGCAATTTCATCGCTTAGAGCCCCATACTCCCTCACTTCCGATAATATTCTAAAAATCTCTTTTCTGGGCAATCTTGTAGATGCTAGAACAGCCATTCTTGTGATAAATAAATGCATATATCTCTCAATTTCTTTCTTTCTCTTCTCTCCCTTAAGCAATGGGAAAAATATAACAAGCATAACGCCAAAGGTAGGAATCATATAGAGGACGATACTAAATGGAAACTGCGAGAAAAATTTCATTGTAAATGATAGGTATGCGGTGAGCATCATAGTCATGAGTAGTATGGGCATAGCATACATCATGATGTACTTCCGCCAAGGGATGTCAAAGGATGCGTATAACCTTGCAAATTTCTCCATAATTCCTGCCATTTTTATCACACCGTGAATGGCAATTTTTCCGTTCCAAATTTCTGGAAATCTACAATTATCTTCACCACATCCCTATAGCGGAATATATTGTGCTCAATCATCTTCCTGATTATCTTAGCCCTGAGGAATAAGTCATTGTATATCTTGCGTGGGTCATCGTATCCCAATAAAGGTGCGATTTTCTCCTCTAGAATGTATGAGTTATTTAAGCCCCTAAATATGTGTTCATCCCTGAGAGGGTTCCATACAAAAACTGCTTTAGTCATAACACCTCCAAGTTCGCTTGAATACCCCAAAATTTCTTCCACAGAGAGCACTCTTCTCAAAGTTCTACCCTTCAAATAAACTGCTTGCTGGAAAACGCCTATGTTTAAATTATCCATGAATGTTACAGGCACATTGATGGGAGGAGAGCTAAGACGCTGTATCATTCTTTTTATGGATGAGGCGTGGAATGTGGCCATAACAGGGTGTCCTGTCTGCATTGCTTGAAAAGCTACGCTACCCTCTGCACCTCTTATTTCTCCTACAATTATGTAATTAGGCCTGCTTCTCAAAGCAGCTTTAAGCAAGTCAAACATTTCTACGCGGGATTCTTCGGGACCAGATTCTCTTGTGAGCAATCTCTGCCAAATCTCATGGGGTACATGCACCTCAGGAGTATCTTCCGCTGTGAATACTTTGTAATTGTAGCGAATGAAAGGAATAATTGCATTAAGGGTTGTTGTTTTACCGCTTGCCGTCTCTCCAGATATGAATATACTCTTCCCATACTCAATTGCCATCCAAAGATAAGCTGCTATCTCAGCTGAGAATGTACCCCATTTAACCAATTGTGTAACGCTCAATGGCTCTGCTGCGAATTTTCTTATGGTGAAAGATGCGCCTTTAATACTAACATCATCCGCATAGATGATATTAATTCTTGAACCATCAGGCAATGCACCATCCACAATGGGCCTTCCTGTACTAACTGGCCTACCCATTCTCTCACTCATTCCCCTCAAATAAGAATCCAATTCATCGTAGCTTGAAAATTGCACATTTGTCTCCATTGTCTCAAATACCTTGTGAATTAAATGCACTGGCTCTATT
>WAPW01000018.1 GCA_015520565.1 Candidatus Aciduliprofundum sp.
GAAATTTGGAGGTAAATGAGGAAAGAATGCTTGAAAATATAAGGAACAACGAGGAGATTATGGCAGAGGCAGTAATAATTTTCCTTGTTAAAAATGGCTGGAGCAGGCAAGATGCCCATGAGAAGCTCCGACAGATTTCAATGCAGCCCGGAAGATTCAGAGAGAATTTAATGAAAGATGATGAGCTCCGTCCTATTTTAGAGGGAAAAATTGATGAGCTCCTAAACCCGAAAAATTACATTGGCTCTGCAGAGAAAATAGTTGATAATATTCTTGAGAGAAAAAATAAAATGAGGGAAAATAATAAGGGTTTATGAAAGCGTTGATACTTGCGGGAGGATTTGCAAGGAGATTGGCACCTATAACTGATTTTATAGCCAAGCCATTATTGCCTGTGGGAGATAGATTGATAATTGATTGGATTGTGGATAACATAAAAAATGCAGGTATTGAGAATATAATTGTCTCCACAAACAGCTATTATGAAAGGCAATTTAGATATTGGATTAAATGCAGGGATGAGGATATTTCACTTTTAATAGAGCCAACTAGGAGAGAGGAAGAGAAATTTGGAGCTATAAAAGGGATAAAATATGCAATGGACAAGTATGGAGAGGATGATTATCTCATCGTAGCGGGAGACAATTATTTTGATTTCTCTCTTTCCCAATTTTTGAAATTTTATAGAGAGAAGAAGAGCCCCTTGGTGGCAGTTTATGATGTGGGAGATAGAGATAAGGCAAAGAGATACGGAGTGGTAAGTGTAGATGATGAAGGAAAGGTAATAAAGTTCGCAGAAAAACCAAAAGCTCCAGAATCAACTCTAATCGCCACTGCCTGCTACGCATTTCCCAAAGGGATATATGAGCTATTAAAAGAATACTTGGAAGATAAGAACAATCCAGATAGCCCCGGCTACTTCATTTCTTGGCTCATATCTAAAATTCCTGTTTACGCTTTTTCATTTAAGGGCACTTGGCTTGATATTGGAAATCTGGACGAGTATCGCAGAGCATTTAATATGCTATGATTACCATCTTTTTTATCAATTATTTTATCATGTTTGGCACCCATAATCCATGCAATGCTGCATGTGATATGTTCTAAAAAAAGAATATAAATTCAAACGGGTATAGCTTCCATTACCCGCAAAAAGAAGTATGTCAGAAGAGGGTGAGGTTATGAAAGTTGTAAAAAGAGATGGTAGGATAGTGGACTTTAGCGAAGATAAGATATTCCAAGCGATAATGAAGGCAATGGATTCAATAGGCGGATACAGCAAAGGAGATGCAAAGAGAGTAACTCAAAAGGTTGTAGAAAAAATAATGGAGAGCAATGCGGAAAAGATCACGGTAGAGAAGATACAGGATATTGTGGAAGAGACACTTATGCTTGAGGGCTATATTAATGTGGCCAAATCTTATATTCTCTATAGGGAAGAGAGAAGAAAAATCAGGCAGGCAAAGAAGGTTATAGGTGTGGAGGATGATCTCAAATTAACCGTTAATGCCATAAAAGTTCTAGAGGCAAGGTACCTCCTCAAGGATGAAAATGGAAATGTTATTGAGACCCCAAGGCAGATGTTTGAGAGAGCTGCAAGATACCTTGCCCTTATTGATATATTCTACGAGGATGATATTTACGATAAAGAGGGCAAGCAAGAAGAGAAAAAAATTGATGTTGAAGAAAGACCTGAATTTTTGAGTTTTTGGGAATTTGATATGTTAAAGAGGGCATTTACTAATTTTTCAAAAGAGGGGCATATGAAGGTTGATTTCTCCTATGTTATAAATGCTCTTCAATCTAGGTGGGATAAGATAGAGAGTATAAAGGATAAATTTGCAGATGTGATGTTCCATAGAAAATATGTGCCTAATTCTCCTACATTGATGAATGCAAATACAAAATTGGGTCAATTAAGTGCGTGCTTTGTAATACCGGTGCCAGATAGCATAGAGGGAATATTCAATGCGGTGAAGTATGCGGCGATGATACACAAGAGTGGGGGAGGCACGGGCTTTTCCTTCTCAAGATTGAGACCGAAGGGAGACATAGTGGCAAGCACCATGGGCGTGGCCTCAGGGCCACTATCGTTTATGCGAGTGTTTGATGTAGCCACGGATGTGATAAAGCAGGGAGGGAAGAGAAGAGGAGCAAACATGGGAGTGCTAAGGGTGGATCATCCAGACATAATAGAGTTCATAACATCCAAGGACTCTGAGAACAAGGTGCTTAGCAATTTCAACATAAGTGTAGCTGTGACAGATGAATTCATGGAAGCTCTGCTCAACGATGATTACTATCCTCTCCGCAATCCCAGAAATGGAGAGGAAGTGAAATGGATAAAGGCTAGGCAAGTATGGGATCTGATAATCACACAAGCTTGGAAGACAGGAGACCCGGGTGTGATATTCATAGATGAGGTGAATAGGAGACATCCTGTCAAGCATTTAGGAGAGATAGAAAGCACAAATCCCTGTGGAGAGCAACCCTTATTGCCATACGAGTCTTGCAATCTTGGCAGTATAAATCTCTCCCTCTTCGTTGAGAATGGAAAGATTAAATGGGATGATTTGAGAGATACTGTTCATACAGCAGTGCACTTTATGGATAATGTGATTGACGCAAACCATTATCCTTTGCCCCAAGTTGCTGAGATGACAAGAAAATCCAGAAAGATAGGCCTAGGTGTCATGGGCTGGGCAGAGATGTTGATAAAGTTAGGGATACCGTACGATAGTGAGGAGGCCATAGAATTAGCGGAGAAGGTAATGAAATTCATAAGCGATGAATCGCACAGAGCGAGTATGAAGTTAGCAGAGAAGAGAGGAGTATTTCCAGCGTGGGAAGGAAGTGAATGGTGGAAGAAAGGAATAAGGATAAGAAATGCAACCACGACCACAATAGCACCTACAGGCACAATAAGCATAATCGCAGGCACATCTTCAAGCATTGAACCTTTATTCGCAATAGCTTTCATCCGTAGGGTCTTAGATGGGCAAGAATTATTGGAAGTAAATCCATTATTTGAGGAGATTATGAAGAAAGAAGGATTGTATTCCGAGGAGCTAATGCACAAGGTAGCTGAGACAGGAAGTGTGCAGCATATTGACGAAGTGCCTGAGCATATAAAGAGATTGTTTAGAACTGCCCACGATATAGATCCAGTTTGGCATGTGCGTATGCAAGCAGCATTCCAAAATTATGTAGATAATGCAGTTAGCAAGACGGTTAATCTAAGGCATGACGCTTCCATATCCGATGTTGAAGAGACATATATCCTAGCTTGGAAACTAAAGTGCAAAGGCATAACCATATATCGCGATGGCAGTAAGAATGTACAGGTCATTTACAAAGGTACAAAGGCACCAAAGGAGGAAGTTAAAGAAGAGAAGAAAGAAGAAATTTCAGAACCTCTAGTGGACTTGACATTCAATGTGAAAGTTGATGAGAAGTATCTAACTGTGGATAGCACATTTGATCCTGCTTGTCCAACGGGCAAGTGCGATGAATAAATTTACTCTTTTACTCTTTTTATTCCCACAAAGTACATAGGAACTATGAAACTTAGAAATCCAAAGAAAAATGGTGCATAAACATCATTTCTCCAAATGGATATGCTTTCCGTAAGTATGTAAATTATCATAAAAGTATAACTGAATGCTGGGAATTTCTTTATTTCGTAATGAGCGAATCTATAGAATGCTAGAAATAGAGCGGTAAAGAGCAACATACTCCAAGCAAAGTCAAGATAGGCATTTGTGTAAATATACCACAGGGAGATGGATAATATTCCTAAAGAGCTTAACACAATCACAGAGTATTTCCATTTAAAATCTAAGAGCTTCACGGATATAAATACGATTAATATGCCACCAATTGTGCCCAGAGAGATAACGGGAATTATCATAGCATAATTCGTTATGTATTGCGTCATTTGTAAGTACTTGGCAATCAACAATATTGTTGTGGTCAGGTATAGCAGAACCTTCTTCATTAAAAAAGGGAATAAACAATCTAAATATAAACTTTATTAAAAAATAAATGAAAATATTTAGAAGAAACTTTTTCTGAATATTCTCTGCCCTTCCATCACTCTGTAAGTAGCTAGCTTTGTTGCATCTTCAATGAGGAACCAAATTAAGCAGTACACCCATACAAAGCCAGCCATCCATAGAGGTATTGCTCCTGCAAGTCCAAATCCATATATTGCAATTACAGTGGCTATTGCTTTTGTGCCTATGGCGCTCCAAAGTAAGCCATTTCCAGGTCTTATGCTCCACAGGGGTCCCTTTGTTCTTGTTACGAATATGGTAAGGTGCCCAGCCACTGCTAATTTAAGGAAAACCAGAGTTTGTAAGGTAGCAGGCGTCTTTGTTGGGGATAACCCGAAGTAATTTATGGAAATCCATAGGAGCAGGAATGTTTCAATAACTCCCATCAATCCAAGCACTGTAGATACTGTCAAAATCTTGTTTAACTCCCATTTACTCGGCTTTTTATCAATTTTGACATTATCGTATGCAATGGTAAGAATTGGTATATCATTTAGAAGAGCTAAGAGTATTATTAACACAGGGGTCACTGGATAGAAATTATAAGCTAGTATTGCAGCGGTTATGAAAAACAGAACTCTAATTGTCTCTGTTATACGGTATATCACATAGCTGTACATCCTCTTGAAAATCTTTCTGGACTCTACTATTGCATCTTTTATGACTGATATACCCTCTTTGAGTAGAGCTATACCAGCGGCTGCACGAGCAGCATCAGTAGCCCCCGCAACTGCTATACCTACATCCGCCTTCTTTAGAGCAGGGGCATCGTTTACTCCATCTCCTGTCATTGCCACTGTATGCCCGTTCTTTTGAAGTGTTTCAACGATCATATATTTATGCTCAGGGAACACTTGAGCAAAGCCATCGGCTTCTTCTATGAACTGAACTCTCTTTGAGTGATGGGCAGCTTTCAAAACATCATAGGGATATATTTTTCTCCCTATACCAAGTTTTTGTGCAATTTCGTGTGCTATAGCCAAATGATCTCCTGTAATCATTTTTACTCTTATTCCGTTTTCTTTGAGGAACTTGATTGTCTGTGCAGCATCAGGCCTAGGTGGGTCAAACAATGGTATTAAGCCAATAAGCTCCCAGTTTTCACCTTTTTTGACTGCCACTGCTATCATTCTATATCCATGCTCTGCGTTTTCATTCACTATATCTGCAACTTTCTTCTTTTTTTCTTCATCTGCATTAGAAAGCCCAAGGATAACTTGTGGAGCCCCTTTTGCTACCTCAAATCTCTCTCCGTCCTTTTCCACGACAGCTTCAGTTCTCTTTATAACTGGGTCAAAGGGCGTGAATTTTACTTGCTTGTATTTAGAATATTCATCTTCAATTTTCATATCCTTCAATGCACGAAGCACTGCAAGGTCAATAGGATCCTTATTCTCTTCAACAGATGCAAGGGCTCCGTATAAAATCACATCCTCTTTCTTGTGGTTTCCTAAGGGCACTACATCCCCCACAGTTAATCTATTAAGGGTCAAAGTTCCTGTTTTATCAGCGCACAGCGTATCTACGCCTGCTAGCTCCTCTATGGCAACTAATTTTGTTACTATGGCTTGTCTCTTTGCAAGATTATAAGCTCCTATGGCCATGGTCACCGATAACACCGCAGGCAAAGCTGCAGGGATTGCCGCTACTACAAGAACCAAGGAGAACCTAACAAGTTCAATAGGATCCATACCTCTATGGAGCTGAACTATTGCCACCACTACAACCAAGAATATTGTAAGCAATATCAGATAGTTTCCAATTTTTGTCACTAGTTTTTGGTACTTGCTCGTTGTCTTTGCAAGCTGTACTAAGCGCACTGTCTTGCCAAAGTAAGTGTGCAATCCAGTTGCTACAACAACGCCAGTCATTTCACCCCTTTTAACATTGGAGCCAGAGTATATAACCTCGCCCTTTCTCTTTGTTACCGCTATTGATTCTCCAGTAAGTATAGATTCATCAACATTTACATATTCTCCATCTAACAACTTTATATCTGCAGGGGTAATGTCACCCATCCTTACTCTGACGATATCTCCAGGTACAAGCTCTCTAGCAGGAATCGTAATCCATTGTCCATCTCTTAAAACTCTTGCTTTTAAGGATAGCTTGCTTCTAATGAACTCTATGATATTTTGTGCCTTGTGCTCTTGCCAAAACCCTATAATCCCGTTTACTAGTAAAAGAGATATAATTATCCAAAAATCAGCCCAGTGCTGTATAGCCGCACTAAGTATGGCGGCAGCTTCAATCATCCAAGGTATTGGACCCCAAAAGTACGAAAGAAATTTTATCACTGGATTCACTTTTTTCTCTGGAATCTCGTTGTACCCATATTTCCCTAGTCTCCTCTTAGCCTCCTCGCTGGTGAGCCCGTTCCTTGATGTCTGCAGCTCTTTGAAAACTTCCTCAATGCTCATTGATTTGAAATCCTTAGGGTCCATGGCAATCACCAAAGGGGGTAATATAGAGCTTCTATATTTATTTTATTGGATTTTTAATGCTAAAAGCAAAAAAATATATGCATCATTTATATACTTTGATTTATGAGCGTGCTTAGGGACAAGAGTAAGATAACAGAAATGATGATTCTTCTCTCTTTACTTAGAGGAAATAGAAAGCTCAAAGACATAGCAAAGGATGTGGACATAAGCTTGCAGGGAGTATCCGAATATTTGAAAATTCTTGAATCTTCAGGATTTTTAAAAAATGGAAATGTCACTCCCAAGGGTATGGAATTTTTATACACATCTCTAGAGGATATTGGGGATTTCGTGCATGAGGCAAACAAGATTATAGGGAAGATAAAGATTGCAGAAGCCATAGCAGGAGAGAATATCAAAAAGGGAGACAAGGTAGGGCTATTTATGGAAAATGGATATGTGTATGCATACAAGAAAGAATCAAGTTCTATGGGCATAGCAGCCATGGACGCAAAGAAGGGTGAAGATTTAGGGGTTAAGAATTTAAAAGGGATAATGGAAATAGATTATGGAAAAATTGATGTTTATGTTATGCCAGAAATATCTGAAGGGGGAAGTAGGAAGGTGGATAAAGAGAAAATAAGTAAATTAATTAAGGGATATAAAAAAGTAGGAGTTTGTGGAGCCGTGGCCTATATTACCATAAGGGATATTGCAAAAATTGATTTTGAATTTGCAGCTGTTAATTCAGCTATAAATGCAGCTTACAGGGGCATATCCACTATACTCTTTGTCTCTCACGAGATGCTTCCTTATACCCTAAGAATATTGGAGGATAGCGATGTAAAATATGAAGTGAGAAATGTTATGGATATTCAGTAATTCTCATACCTCACTCTTAACTCAGGAATAGTAATTTCAGAGCCCTCGTCAACATATCCAACCACCTTCGCATCCTTTATCACTTTTTTCACATACTCTTCGCAATCCTCTGGAGCTATGATTGCAAAGCCCATACCCATGTTGAATGTTTTGTACATTTCCTCATAATCTACCTTGGCCGCATCCATAATCAATTCAAAAATCTTATGGGGCTTTAATGGCTCCTCAATGACATATTTCATCCTTTTTAACCTTAATATGTTTTTCAACCCCCCTCCAGTTATATGGGCTAATCCATGAGGCTTGCAAAATTTGAGGAGAGAAAGAATTTCCCTAACATATATTCTTGTGGGTTTTAGCAATTCCTCCCCTATTTTGTGTCCTTCAAACTCATCCTTCAAGTTCAAAACTTTGCGAGCTAAAGTTAGTCCATTAGAATGCACACCGCTACTAGGCACTCCGAATATCAAATCTCCCTTTTTTATCTTATCTCCTTTTATTATATTTTCCTTCTTAACAATCCCAATGCTCGTGCCCGATAAATCTATGCCATTTATTATCTCTGGTAGAGTTGCTGTCTCACCTCCAATTATCTCCACATTCGCAAGCTCTGCTCCTTCATTCAAGCCTTTTCCAATCTGCTCTGCCATTTCCATATCATAATGGTCAATTGCAAGGTAATCCACGAAGGCAATGGGCTCTGCCCCTATGCAAATTGTATCATTTACATTCATTGCTATGCAGTCAATTCCAATAGTATCCCATTTTTTCATCTCATTGGCAATCAACACCTTAGTACCAACTCCATCTGTATTCATAGCAATATAATAATCTCCAAATTCAACAAGACCTGTAAAATGCTTTCTTAAATTTGGAGCTATACCCCTTTTAAATTTTAACTGCGAGATTAATTTTTTTATAAATTCACCTTCTTTATCAATATCCACTCCTGCATCTTTGTATTTCATAGGAGGCAAAATGCTTGAAAACTTAAAGTTTTTGTGCAAAGTTTTATTATTTTTCTCTCTCTTCCTTAACTATGGGAATAGTGTTTGGCCCTGTGCCTTCTCGCAGGCTTGGAAAGAGTTTGGGAGTGAATAATATACCCTATAAAGTTTGCACTTACACCTGTGTGTATTGCCAAATTGGGAAAACTTTAAAAATGCAAATTAAAAGGCAAAAATTCTACGAGCCGAGCAGGATTTTTAAAGAGGTGGAGAGGAGAGTAAAAGAGATAGAAAAAGAAGATGTAAAATTGGACTACATAACCTTTGTGCCCGATGGAGAGCCCACCCTAGATTTGAATTTAGAAAAAGAGGTAAAATTGTTACATTCTTTGAATTATCCTCTTGCAATTCTAACAAATTCTTCCTTAATTTACGAGCAAGATGTTCGTAATGCCCTCTTGAATTTTGATTTTGTATCTTTGAAACTTGATGCTGTGAGCGAAGAAATGTGGAAGAGGATTAATAGGCCCCATAAGAATTTGAAATTGAACAAGATTCTTGAAGGAATGCTTGAATTTAGAGAAGAGTATGGAGGAAAAATTGTCACGGAAAGTATGCTCATAGGAGGTGTGGATTATGAGGGAGAATTTGAAAAAATGGCAGAATTCTTATATGAATTGAATCCAGATATTGCCTATATTGCTATACCTACAAGGCCACCAGCGGAAGAATGGGTGAGCCAGCCAAATGAGGAGATTGTTGCAAAGGCATACGACATTTTTAGCAAGAAATTGAAGAAAGTGGAATATTTGATTGGCTACGAGGGAAACGAATTCGTTAGCTTGGAAAATGTGAAAGAGGATATATTGAATATAACGGCAGTGCATCCAATGAGGGAAGAGGCAATATTAGAGCTGATAAAAAGGGGAAATGAAGAGGAGAGATTATTGGAAGACATGCTAAATAAAAATGAGCTTAAAAAAGTTGAATATGGAGGGCATGTCTATTATCTCAGAAATTTCAAAAATATGCAGGAGGGTAAAAATACTTAAATATTATATGCCTATTTGCCCACTAATCTGGTGATTAGAATGAAGATGCCAAGGAAAGTTAAGATGTATTGTCCTTATTGCAAGAAGCATACGATTCATATAGTTGAAAAGGTAAAGAAGAAGAAGGCGAGTGAGCTTAGAGCCGGGCAGCGCAGATTCCGCCGTGTAACTGCTGGCTATGGTGGCTTTCCAAGGCCAACCTACGAGGGCAGAGAGAAGCCCACAAAGCGCCTCAACTTGCGTTTTAGATGCACAGAATGTAATAGAGCACACACATCTCCAATGATTCGTGCTAAGAAATTTGAGCTTGTGGAGGTGAAATAATGGTGAAGGTAAAGGAAGATAAGGTATTTATCAAAGTTAAATGTCCAGATTGCGGGCACGAGCAAATAATATATTCCAAGGCGAGCACTGTTGTAAAATGCCAGATTTGTGGAGCTACGCTCGCAGTTCCTACCGGTGGTAAGGCTGATATTAAAGGCGAGATAATAGAGGTGTATAGGTGAAGAAGGGATACCCAGAGACAGGGGAGCTCGTTATTGCTACCGTCAAGACCGTTAAACCCTACGGGGCATTTGTTACTTTAGATGAGTATGAAGGCAAGGAAGGTTTTATCCATATTAGCGAGATTGCCACTGGTTGGATTAAGTACATAAGGGACCATGTTAGGGAGGGGCAAAAAGTTGTTTGCAAAGTTCTCCGTGTGGACCCTTCAAGAGGGCATATAGATTTGAGCTTAAAGCGTGTAAATGAGCATCAGCGCAGAGAGAAAATTCAAGAGTGGAAGAATGAGAAAAAAGCGGAAAAGTTATTTGAAATCGTGGCTCAAAGGTTGGGAAAGGATGTAGAAGAGTGTTATGAAGAGTTTGGTTATGATTTAATAGACCATTTTGGCACATTGTTTGCCGCCTTTGAAGAATCGGCAATTAATGAGGAGATTTTGAAAGATGAGGAGTTTGAAGGAGATTGGATAGATACATTTGTGCAGGTTGCAAAGGAGAACATTGTGCCACCCTTTGTGCGCATATCCGGCTATCTTGAATTGACAACCACGGCACCAAATGGAATAGACCACATAAAGAAAGTTTTGCAAGATATTGAAGATGAGGATATTGTTGTTACATACATGGGTGCACCGAGGTACAGGATAAATGTTAGGGCCGAAGATTACAAAACTGCCGAAGAGATCTTGCAGAACGCTGCTAATAAAGCCCTTGAAGAATTCAAAGAGCTTGGTGGAGAGGGAGAGTACCATAGAAGGTTGTGAAAATGCACACACTCATAAGAAGATGCCCAAAATGTGGGACTTATACTTTAAGGGAGTTCTGCCCAAAATGTGGAGAGAAAACCTTGGAAGTTTTGCCTCCGAGATTCTCCCCTGAGGATAGGTATGGAAAGTATAGAAGAATGCTCAAAAAAGAGGTGGAAAAATATGGAGCCAATAATAGTTAAGTATATTAAAAAGCCAGAATTAAATGAGCCCGTATTAATTGAAGGCCTTCCCGGTGTGGGAAATGTTGGAAAAATTTCTGCGGAATATTTGAAGGATAAGTTAGATGCAAAGCTATTTGTGGAGATTTATTCTAAATATCTTCCCCCGCAGGTTCTCATGCGGGGAGATGGCACGCTATATCTTGTGAAAAATGAGCTTTACTACTACAAGAATCCCAATGGAAGAGATTTGATAATCTTGGTGGGGGATTATCAAGGTATGAACTCTGAGGGACAGTATGAATTATCATACAAAGTTTTGGAAATAGTTAAAGAGTTTGGCACAAAGCTAATATTCACTCTAGGCGGATATGGAACAGGAAATCTCGTGGAAGAGCCCAGAGTATTTGGAGCAGCCACGGATAAAGATATGGTTGAAGAATTGAAAGATTATGGTGTGTATTTCTCGCCCACAGACCCGTCTGGTGGCATAGTTGGAGCTGCAGGATTGCTCCTTGGCCTTGGCTCTGTTGTATTTGACATGCGAGGAGTTTGCCTTATGGGTGAAACATCCGGCTATTTCTCAGACCCAAAGAGCGCCTTAAATGTGCTCAAAATCGTTGATAAATACTTCAATTTGAATCTTGACCTTGCTGATATGGAGCTACGCTCTAAGGAGATAACAGAGATAACATCGCAGATTAAGGAGGAGCAAAAGCAGGAGGAGAAGCACGAGGACCTTGGCTACATAGGATGAGGAAAATTTTTTAATGTATGAACCATAGGAGAATGGATGCTCTGTGTAGAATGTGGTAAGAGAGAGGCAAAGTACGAAGGCCTTTGCGAAGTATGTTTCTTAAAGAAGGTTAAATTCACTAGCTTACCTCAGCATATGGAAGTTGTTAAATGCCCACACTGCGGAGCTATAAAGTTCAAGGGTGAGTGGAAGAGATTAAGCGAGGAAGATATGCTGAAGGAATTGATTATGAGAAATTTAGAAACTTTGCACGAATATGATTCAATAGATTTTGATTTTGAAACGAGAGAGTATGAGGGAGATATTGAATTGCATACAATGTTTCACATAAAATACAAGGAGTTAGAGGCGAAGGAAGAGCATTATTCAATCATTCACATAAAATATGAATCTTGTCCCAGATGCAACAGATACTTTGGCAATTATTTTGAGGCAATATTGCAGATAAGGGGTACGAGAGAGAATGAGCTTGAGAGTGTTGTACAATACACCCACGAGAGATTGGAGCATTATGCAAAGAAGAATGAGAATTTGTTCATAACCAAGGAAGAGGGCAAGCATGGTGGATGGGATATCTACATAAGCGATAAAAAAGAGGCAAAGAAAGTTGCAGAGGAGCTTTGCAGAAAGTATGGGGCTACGCTAAAAGAATCCCCCAGCATTGTTGGCAGGAAGGATGGTAAGGATGTGTATCGTATGACTTACTCCGTTCGTCTTCCAGAATACAGAGTTGGAGATGTGGTGGAAGTTGAGGGAGAGTATTATTCAATAGAGCATGTCTCTGGGCACTTCGTGAAAGGCATATCTTTAAAAGAGGGAAGAGAAAAAACATTTGATGCAAGAAGACACAAGATAAATCTGCTAAGGAAGAATGGAGAGTTAGAGGATGCAACAGTCATATTTTCCCAAGATAACGAGGTTCAGATTATGGATAAAGATTACAAGACCATAGATGCAATTTCAACGAGGGAACTAAAAGCGGGAGAGAATGTGAAGATTGTTAGAATAGATGATAATGTTTATGTGGTACCATGATCGTTGTTGTAATACCCTTAAAAGATGGTAAATTTCTTATGGTAAACAATCCAAAAAGGGGCTGGGAATTCCCCGGCGGAAAGATTGAAGAAGGAGAAGAGCCCAAAAAAGCTGCATTGAGAGAATGCTATGAGGAGGCAGGAATAATCTTCAAGAATTTGAAATTTTTGAAGAGGGAAGGTGATATTTTTATCTTTGCGGGGGAAATTGAAGAAATAAAGGGTGGAGAGATGGATTGGCAATTATTCAAAAATTTGCCAGATAACCTCGCATTTCCAAGGGAAGAAGCTATAAGGTTTTTGAAGTTCGTGGGTATTTATATATAGAGAAAATTTTTTAAATTACTTCAGCATACCCAATTATGCTAATAGGACTGGTATTAATCTTAGCGATTCTTGCCTCCCTATATATGTCTTGGAACATTGGAGCTAATGATGTTGCCAATTCTATGGGTACTTCTGTGGGAAGCGGAGCATTGACCTTAAAGAGAGCAATTCTTGTAGCAATAACTTTTGAATTTCTTGGTGCTGTGCTTGTGGGAAAGCATGTTACGAATACTATTGCAAAGGGTATTGTTAATCCAGCTCTCATAGACCCCCATGTTTTGATGATTGGAATGTTTGGCGCCTTGATTGCTGCGGGATTGTGGGTAACAATAGCAACATATCTAAGATTACCTGTCTCTACAACTCAATCCATCGTAGGTGCTGTAATGGGTTTTGCCATAATAATAAACATAGGACTTATCCACTGGAGCGTTGTAGGAGACATAGCTGCAAGCTGGGTCATTTCACCGCTCCTTGGTGCTTTGATGGCTTACATATTTTTTATGATACTTAGAAAATTTGTATTTTCCAAAGAAGACCCCATAAAGGAAGCAAAGATAGTTATGCCATTTTTCATATTTTTAACTGCAACTTTAATAGCCATGTCCATTCTATTTAAAGGTTTAAAAAATATTGGTTTAGATCTTGGATTGTGGAATTCTCTCCTTATATCCGTTGTTATAGGCGCTATAGCTATGGCTATAGGATTTGTAGTTCTAAGAAGATACAAAGAGGAGGATATAAAGGGTGATAAATACAAAAAATTGGAGAATTTCTTCATATATTTGCAAATTATGACTGCTGCAAGCGTTGCATTCGCCCATGGCGCCAATGATGTGGCCAATTCCGTAGGTCCTCTAGTTGCAATTGTGGATATATACAATGGTGTGCCCATAGGCTCTCATGTTGCTATTCCCCTTTGGGTTCTTGCCCTAGGAGGTTTAGGAATAGTTATAGGTATCTCCACTTGGGGCTATAAGGTAATAGATACCATTGGTAGAAGAATTACAGAAATAACTCCAACTAGGGGTTTTTCAGCAGAGCTCGCAGCAGCATTTACCGTTTTAGTTTTTTCAAAGCTCGGTATGCCCGTATCTACATCTCAAGTTATAGTTGGAGCAGTTATGGGAGTTGGATTGGCAAGGGGAATTGCCAGTGTGGATTATAGGGTGATAAAGAACATACTTCTTTCTTGGGTATTCACCTTACCTGTAGCCATGGCATTTTCCGCAGGAATATTTTTATTGTTTAGGTATATATTCTTGGGGTGATGCAAGATGAAATTCATCAGAACTCCAATAATTGATACACTTAGAAAATCACCATTTGAGGCATTAATAGAGCATGCTCAGATTGTAGAAGAAAGTGCTAAAGTGCTAAGGGGAGCATACGAGGATTATCTAAGGGGTGACTATGAAGAATTTGAAAAAAATAGAAAGGTTATTGAGGATCTAGAGCTTAAAGCAGATTACATAAAGAGCAATATAAGAAACCATTTGCCAAAAGGTGTCTGGATGCCCGTTGACCGTGGTGTTTTCCTCTCATTGCTAGCTGAGATGGATAA
Source organism: Candidatus Aciduliprofundum sp. (assembly GCA_015520565.1). Lineage (GTDB taxonomy): Archaea > Thermoplasmatota > Thermoplasmata > Thermoplasmatales > Aciduliprofundaceae > Aciduliprofundum. Next base: position 14,473 of record WAPW01000018.1, read on the forward strand.
AGTTGAAGATTTGATTCAGGATGTAACAGAGTGGCTATCTTTGAGAGAGAAGCCAATTCCAAAAGAGCTTGAAGAGCCATTTCGCAACTTATTTGCAAAGGCACTAGAATCAATACAGATTGCAGGCAAGGCAATAAACGCTTTGAATTTGGTTATTGAATCATCATTCTTGGAAAAGGAGAGAGAAAATACTAAGAATATCATCCACGAATTGCATAAGGTTGAGCATGAGAGTGATATAATTGAGAGAAAATTAACGCGTCAGATATTTGCTCTTGAAGATGAGATAAGTCCTGCGGCTCTCTTCCACCTATCTAAACTCGTGTTCCTCTTGGGTGATATAGCTAATCATGCTGAGAATGCTGGAGATAGAATAAGGGCTCTTATTGCCAAATAATTTTTATTATTTATTCTTATAGGCGATATTATGATTACCGTAATGACTCATATGGATGCTGATGGCGTTATCTCTCTCTCGCTTTTTCTTAAGAAGATTGGTGGTGCTAAGGTTAGAGCTTATTTTACCTCGCCTGTGCAATTGAGAGATACTATTTGCAGGTCTGTTAGTGGCAAAAAGAGTTTGGGGGAATTGTACATATTTGATATTGCTGGTGAGAACCGTGCAGTTTATGCAGCTGCCATGTACGACATGGTTGTCTGGATAGATCACCACGAGTGGAGTCCAGAGGCATCTTTGCCACATGTTAAAATACACATTGATAGCAAAGCTAAGAGTGCAGCGCAAGTGGTGGCGGAGTTTTTCGGCATATCTTCAAAATTAGTGGATATTGCAAATCAAATAGATACAAACGATGTGAAGGATGAGATTGCAGAGAATATAAGAACTATCATCGGAGCTTTGAGATGGAAATACTCTGGGAGGGAGTTGAATTTAAAACTCTACAAGCTTGCAGAGGAATTGATGAGCGAGGATTTTGAAGCTCTCGTGCAATACAAGGATATAGTGGAAGAGTATGAGAAATGGCTAGATGAGCTAAAAAAGAGAGTGAAAAAAGAGATAAAAATATTCAAAGTAAAGAATTTGAAAGTTGCAGTATTTGAGGCATTGGAATCTGTGCCTGTTTATATAATAAGCAATATGCTTGCAGATGACCCTCGTGGACCCTTTGATATAATTTTAGTTTTAATTTATCGTGCAGGAAAGTACAATCCCGCAACGAAGATAGAGTTTAGAACGCATACAGATGTGGATGTATTGAAAATTGCAAAGTTCTATGGTGGTGGAGGACATAGAATGGCAAGCGGAGTAACTGTGAATGATATTGTAACTGTGCCTGAAATTTTAAATGCTATTGAGCTCCTTTACTCATAGATTTGTATCTTAATTCCAGTTCGCATGCCTTGCATATCTCTCCCGTAGTGGGCTCTCCACAAATCTTACATGGATGAAGCTGAGCAGTGTATTTCTCTTCAATGTACCCCTTTATCTCGTCAAAGAAATTCAAGATGGCAAATTTCACTGCAGGGTCTCTTTTCTCCAGAGAATTTAGAAATTCCCTATAAACATCTCTAACAGCAAGATGTGCATATGGACATCTTTTTGGATAGTAAGGTATATTTGCCAAATTCACATAAAGCCGAACTTCCTCCTCTCTAACTCTTCTTAAAGGAATTATGCGGGGTATGAAACCTTCACGAATTTTTTTATGAGGTGCTAATCTAGCCAATCTGGCGGTATCTCCCCTAGTAATGTTCATTATTATTGATTGAGTTACATCATCAAGATTTAATCCTAAAATGAGATAATTTGCACTAATTTCTTTGGCGTACATATTAAGCACCTTTCTGCGAAAAACTCCACAGTATGTGCATGGCTTTAATTCTTTGTCAATCCTTGCAACATCATCGGTTGTTATTCCAATATAATCCTTGAATGTTATAACTTCGTGCTCAATTCCCAATTCTTTAGCATATTTCCCTGCAACTTTGGCGCAATTTTTTCTGAAATCCCCTATTCCCTCATCAACGGTTACTGCAATAATTTCCAAATCTCTCCATTTTCCAAAAATTTTGTGCATTTGATACATGGTTAGCATGCTATCCTTCCCACCTGATACGGCGAGTAGAATTCTATCTCCCTTTTTGAAATGCGCCTGCTCCCTTATCTCCCTCTTTACTTTCCTATCTATGAACTCTAAAAAATGCTCTTTGCAAAGGCGAATTCCTGCGTATCTTATCTCAGTAACTGCCTCCTTGTCGCACTTGCTACACTTCATTGTTTTGCATAAAAGAAACTATTATTTAAAGGGTTAACAAAAATAAAAAAGAGAGTTATTGTTTATTTTGCTTTTCTTTTTCTTCTTTCTGCTTTAGGTACTCTTGGTACTCCTCGTACTCTTTTCTTTTCTTCTCTTCCTCTTGCATCTGCTTGAATTTCTGCTCTTTCTGTAATCTTTCCATCTCTTCTTTCTGCTTCTTTGCTCCCTGCTCAAACCACTTTCTCACATTTGGCGTGAATAGATACACTAGGATTATTATGCTTATTATTGTGCCTATTGGGAAATTGAACAGACCTATGACAGCCAATACTATGGCTCCAACCCATGCACCGGGCATTCCCTTCTTCAATCCTGCAGCGACTCCAAAGTACAAACCTGCAATTATTACTGAACCAATCCAGCAACACACAGTATGAAGTCCCCAAGTACCCCATGGTAGATATCCATAATACTCCTGCAGATAACCCACTAGATAGAAAGAGTAGAATATTGGGTACACTAGCCAAAATATTCCTCCTATTATATAGAGGATTGAAAGAATTGATATGCCCCTCGGTTGCTCTATTTCATTATTCATCTTAAACCTCTCCGTTCTGCACTTATACGATTGGGTATATAAATACTTTTTCATGTTATAGCATGATACAAACTCTCAGGCGCTCACACTCCAAGATTTTTCAAGTTTTTTAATCACAGACCTGCCCCAGAAAAATCCGAATACTGAAGCTATCCAGTTTGAAATGACTATGCCTATCCATATTCCTTGAAGTCCCATGTGGAAGTATATTCCCATAAAATATGCAAATGTGATTTGAAGAAACACAGTTCTTATTATAGTTTGGGTAAGGGAATATGTGCCCTTTCCTATGCCTCGGAACATGCTAGATGTTAGCATTCCTGCCGCTACGCCGGGGAAATATAACACAGTATAGCGTAGAAATTCAATTATTCCCGGTGCTAGGTGAGATGAGTTTTGAGAGTATGTGAATAGATATGTAAATTGGGGGGCAAACACACCAATTATCACTCCTGTTATAACTCCCACGAGGGTTCCTATTTTAACAGCATAGTAATATCCCTCTTTCAAATTCTTTATATTTTTTGCACCATAGGCGGCTCCAGTTACCGCAGTTACTGCTGCAGCAAATCCGAGCAATGGAACAATTGCAATCATAACTATTCTCCATCCACTAGAGAATACAGCCATTCCATAATCTCCACCAGCCATTATGACTATGGTATTCAAAATTATCATTGTAAATGACATTGATATTTGAGCCAATGAGGATGGTAATCCAACTTTGAAAATTTCCTTGGCAATGCTCCCATCCATTTTAAAGTATCTTAAGCGGAGCTGCACATAGGTATCTTTCTTTATAATTAGCCAGTACATTATCACACTGGCAGATAGTATAATTGAGATTACAGTGGCAACGGCTGCACCAACTACACCCATATGTAGAGTATATATGAAAATTGGGTCAAGGACTATGTTGAGAATGGAGCTAATAAGCATAACATACATGGCTCTCTTTGTATCTCCCTCTCCTCTGAGAATAGCGTTTCCCAAGCTTGAGAGAAACAGAAAAGGTGAGCCAAGTATTATAATTTGCCCGTAGTTAGTGGCTAACATTGCGGTGTGTGGGCTTGCACCCATTGATAGAAATATGGAATTTAAGAACGGGAGCATGGAGAAACCTACAATTATTCCAATTATGAGGCCTAGGATTATGGTATGATCCCCAATGTTTCCAGCCCTTTTTCTATTCTTGGCGCCTATGGCGCGAGATATTGCAGAGCTACCTCCAACGCCTATCCCTATGGCCAATGCTGATAGTATCATCATAAAGGGCATAAATATACCCACAGCGGCTAAAGCATCTTGACCTAATCCAGAAACCCATATACCATCTACAAAATTGTACAGGGTTTGAACCATTCCTCCTATTATTATTGGTATGGCCAATTTCAAAATGGCTTTTTTAGGGTCACCGAGAAGCATTTTTACATTTTTTTGTACCTTGTTATTCATGCTTTTTCATCTCTTCTTGCAATTTTTCATGCATCTCTCTTAGTATCTCAGATATCTTCTCCCTCTGTGATGAATCAAGCTCGTGCAAGTTTTTAACAAGCCATTCAATGTCCTTTATTATAGCTCTACCTCCCAGAGAATAGAAATATCCAAGGTTTCTTAGTATCGTTTTTGCTCTCTCTAACTCATCTTTTTTCTCCTCCAAATAATCCAAGCCCTTTTGGGTAATTGAATAAACTTTCTTCTCTCTTCTCCCCTCCGCATATATTTTTATAAAACCCCTCCTTTTTAATGTGGA
>WAPW01000019.1 GCA_015520565.1 Candidatus Aciduliprofundum sp.
AGGATTATTCCCCTCTCACCTTCCATGCGTGGAAGGAACTCTCCCACGAACACTCTCTTTTTCCGAGCTTCCATGCAATTCAGGCAGAACGGAGATTCCATCTCTATGGTCCCGTAAATGAAAGGGTCTTCGCCGTGCCTTTGCGGTTTTATCGTTATTTTGCTCCCCTTGAACACGAACCCACCAACCCAAACTACATCTCCTCTATACTCTCTCCAATCATACTCATCATAATACATCCTTACCACCTCTAAATCCACTCCATCCAGCAGTCCTTACCTTTATCTCCTCTATGTCCTCATCCGTGAATGGAAGGTTTAGATAGTGGTTCATTGCGGTGAAAAGGGTATGTCCTTGGCTCATGGCTATCAAAGGCATTGCGTTGGGATAACTAACTACAAGCCACGATTCCCAAGTTTTGCGGAATGTCTTGACACTTATCCTTCCCAGCCCAGCTTTCTTTCCCCAGAAAGTTAGCATGTTGTTCAGAATTATTCTCTCTGGCATTTTATCCACATAGAGTATGAAATTCTCAATGTGCGTTATTCCCTGCGTGGAGAGATATACATACCTCTCCCTCATGGTTCTCTTCTTCTTTCTGGAGGCCTCTGGAGGAAGGTATATGCTCCTTGTGTTCTTGTCAAACCACTCTGGATGTTTTTGAAATCTCTGCAATTCCACATATCTCATACCCGTGTAGAGCAGGGCATTTATTATCTCCCTGTATCTGTATTTCAAATCCTTGCGGAATATGGTGTCTATAAGAGCATCGTATTCTCTTGGACGCAGTATCCTTACACCATTCTTTATTATCGGTCTCATTTAAACATATATAATCCACTTTGGAAATAAAACACCTTCGTTTCGTTTATTTTAAACGATACTAAAACTGCCCCTCCATTTATATACTCCAATCCTGTAAGAAGGCACTTATGTGCGTCTAATAGTGTCGTTTAAATGTATTAAACGAAATCATTAATTGTTTGTGCATTTATCTTGCTGTTTGAGGGAGAATATATTAAGCAACTGCTAAAATCAGATCTATTTTTGTTTTTCATACTTTTCTCTCCTTCCAAGAGCATAACAGGACCTGTATGGTATCTTACCGTTTATAGTAAAAACGTTAGGATACCGTTTAGGATCTCCCGGAGCTGTAGGCCCCTCGTTCATGAAAGTTAAAGAAATTCAGATATAATAATAGACATCTCCCCCAGCATAACGAGATTTTATTTTCCCATCCATCGCCATTTTTCCTGTTGTCAGACAGTATAAAACCAGTAATGCCACATCTCCCCAATTCTGTGGTTCTGCTTTTTTGTTCAAATACTTGTATATCTCGGAGCATGTGTAGGCAGTACCCTTATGCTCCTCCAAGAATTTTGTGATCTTCATCTCCAGCTCCGTATAGTTTTTGTACTTTTCCAAATCTTCCACTTTCATCGGCATTTTTACCACCCATATAAATAAGTATAGCCAAGGGTATTTAAACATTAGGGTAATTTATGCCCTGTAGATCTTCTTTCTATGCCCCACGCAACGATGAGGATAAGGAGTTGGTAACCTCCTTTCCCATCTCCACAAGATTCCTCTATTTCTTTCGACTGCGATTATATTCCTTAACCTTATCTATGCAATAATCAATTAATTTTAATAACTCGGGGTATCTGGGATTTAGAGATACCTCTTTTCCGTAACTTGTGGGTTTTGATATAACTACTCCTCTTTTAATGAGTTCATCAAGGGCATTTTTTATATTATCTCTATCTACTGGAGGAAAACCTTTGGGAATATTATCTTCATTTGTGTGCCTCCCACCAATATACTTATGCCTATGTAATTTAACTATAACTAAACACTGGTACATCTCACGTTGCTCATCCTTCTGTGAGGTCATGGCTAATACTATATAAGCACCACTATTTAAATTTTTCTCTAATCAATTATGGTAAAAATTTTCTTTCAATTTTAGTTTTAGTGTATTTAATTGCAAAAAATTTTAATACTAGTTTAACATTATGTGAAATCAATAAGCATGTATAATGAACAATAATTGACAATAATTAAAGGAGAAAAGATGTGTGTAAAATATGAGAATAAAAAAAATAATGAGAAAAGAGGTGAATGTGCTATGGCGCAATATGTGGTAGAAATAAAAAATGAGGAAAAAATTGAAAAAGAAAAAAATGAGGAGATGACAATGGAATCTTTGTTTGAAGAGCTGTTCGGAACGAAAGCAAAAGTGAGAACATTCATATTCCTGCTCTCACACCCAACATACGAATACACCACTCAAGACATAGTAAAATACACCGGTCTATCCAGAGTTTCGGTATCACAAGCGCTGAAAAAGTTTATAGAGTATGGAATCGTGGAGATTACGAGGAGAGTTGGGAGGGCAGAGTTCTATAGAATAAATGTGATGAGTCCAATAGTGGAAGCCTACGATTTAATGGACAGAAAAATAACAGAGTACATCATTAAAAAAGAACTTTCATCTTCAGTTCAAGCTGTCTAATTTTTATATCCAATTCTTCTATCTCTTTTTTTTAGTTTCTTCTTTATAAGTATCCCGGGGGCAAACTTGCCTATCCTCTCCACCGATTCGAGTTTTTCTTTAACTCGTCCCGCTGTGCTTTCAGTTCATTCAACCTCTCTATTATATTTCTCCTTTTCTTCCTTCTTCACGGGACCCACGCCAGAAAAGTGAAGTCTTCCATGCTCCTCTTCTTTCGAAATATCTTCTACAGGTACCTGCTCCGATTCTTGCACTTTTCCATATGGAATTGTAGAGCCTTTCATCAGTTCCTCAATTGCAGTTTTATCTTGCTAATTAGAACTTGTGGAGTATGGTTGTTTTATAAAAATCGTGCATTCATTTATCATTTATGGGTTTGTAAGATTGATTGGGTTTTTCATTTATCCATTTATAAATTTACACATACGAAGATTTGCTTAACGTCCGGCGGGTATACAAAGCCCACGAAGTGGGTTTGGGTGAGAGCCGAAGGTGTAAACCGCATAGCAGCTTGTTAGTCGTACCCTGAAGGGTCGGAGCGTAAGCAGAGAGTCGTGAGTAAAAGGCAGATAAATAACTATTTAGATTTTTTTGCGACTCGCATCTCTCCTACTTGCATAGCTATTGAAACTTTTTCATTTTCAAATAATTTGGCTTGATTTGTTATTCGAAGAAATTGTTCTCCTCTTATGTAGAGTTCCCACAGTTTATCCCAAAGCTCACTATTTTCATCAATCAACTCCACATTTAGTCTAAGTTTTTCTTTTGCCTCCTTGTAGTTAATTACTTTTCCATGAGATTTGTATTCCTTACCCGTTGTGAGCATTTCTGCTACCTTTTTAGCTTGTTCGGGAGCATCTTTCAACATGTAGGCCATTAGCCATTTATTTGCAAATGTTTTAGCGTCTTCTATAGCATTATGACAAATTTCTAATATCTCCGGGCGTATTTGAGCAATCATAGGCATATACATTTCCGGAGGATCTCTATCTTTTACTATTCGGTTGCGTATATCCGCTAAACCTTCGATAAATGCAATAGCAGGAATTGTTTCAATTTTCCCATCAGGACGTACTATTTGTATCTGTGGATCAATGGGCCCCAACTCTGCAAGATACCTCATAAGTATTTTATCACTACCAAGAGCAATCATTGTTGCTGCACTTTTTGCATAATTGACTATAATGACATGTAAGCTTTTAAAGCGATGACGTAGCATCATAAGAATCTTTTCAGCCGTATTCGGATCACCGCCTGGGCTATTGATTAATAGGTCAATTCCTTCATCATTTGAGACTGTTCTAATAAGCTCTTCAAATACAGGTATATCTTCTTTCTTCAACATAGCAAATGGATGCGTAGGATTGGAAAGATACATAATTAGTTTTCTCCCAGTAATATTCTGAATTTCTTTTATCAATACCTGCCTAAAAGAGTATGCTTGGCCACATTCATTTAAAATTTTATTAAAGATAGGATCATCCATAGAAAATCACCTATTAGATACAAGTTTATATGAGTAGACGTAAAATACATCCTCCGATGAGTTAAGTTTTTCAAGAATAGATTGGAG
>WAPW01000020.1 GCA_015520565.1 Candidatus Aciduliprofundum sp.
CCAGAGAACAGCTCTTATTGCCATGGATGGATACATTGAAACTTCCTTTGGAAAGGTAAGAATTCCAACAATATGTTTGGAGGAGGAAGCAGCGAGGAAAATTGAGGAGAAAGATGAGTATGTAGTTTATCGCTTAGACCGCTTGGGCATTCCCTTGATTGAAATCTCAACTGCTCCAGATATGAAAAATGGTGAAGAGGTGAAGGAAGCTGCTCAAAAAATAGGATACATATTGAGAGCTACCAAGAAAGTGCGCAGGGGAGTAGGCACTATAAGGCAAGATATAAATATATCCACAGGACAGGGCAGGGTGGAGATAAAAGGGACATCAAAGCTCAATATGATTCCAAAGTGGGTAAATATGGAGATTGAGAGGCAGGAGATGCTAAAAGAAATAGCAGAAATTTTGCAGAAGAGAAAAGCAAGGGTGAATGAGAAAATATACGATTTAACTGATATATTTGAAAAAACAGAGTCAAAGATAATAAAAAATATGCTAAGGAAAGGGGGCAAAGTTCTGGGTATAAAACTTATTGGATACTCTGGAGTTCTCAAAAAAGATAAGTATAGATTGGGAAAAGAGCTTGCTGATAGAGTTAGAGTAATAGGAATCAAAGGGCTATTCCATTCCGATGAGCTCCCTGCTTATGGTATAAGCTCTGAGGAAGTGGAAAATATAAGGAATTTGATGAAACTCGGAGATAAGGATGCTTTTGTTATCATTGCAGAGATGGAAGAAAAGGCAAGATTAGGATTGGAGAAGGTTATGGAGAGAGCTAAAATCGCACTAAAAGGAGTGCCTGACGAAACTCGCGGGCCAAGGGATGATGGCTCTACATATTATCTCAGACCATTGCCGGGAGGAGCAAGGATGTATCCAGAAACGGATATACCTCCAATAAGGATAACCAAAGAGCATATTCAAAAACTTGCAAGCTCTCTTCCACCAATGCCTGAAGAAAGGGCAAAAGAATTAGTAGCCCTTGGCATAAACGAAGAACTCGCTTGGCAGCTTATCCACGAAGGTAAAGATGATTTATTTGAGTACCTTTCAAAGAATTTTGGTTATCCAACTGTGGTTGCAAGAGCTCTTATTATAGGATGCAATGATATAGATTATGATATTATATTCAAAGCATTAAAAGAAGGAAAATTTGCCAAGGAAGCCGTAGAGGAGATTGTTGAGCGTGCTTGCAATGGAGAGAATATTAATGCCCTTGTACAGAGTTATTCATCCTCAGTGGATGTTGATACTGTTATTGATAGAATAATTCAAGAAAAGAAAGAACTAATTGAAGAGCGTGGAGAGATGGCTTTTAAGCCATTAATGGGATTGGTTATGAAAGAGCTTCGTGGCAAGGTAGATGGAAAGGTTATTGCAGAGAAGCTGAAAATTGCGGTAAAAGAGTATATGGAAAAAAATAAATAGTAGGGTTATAATATCTTTTTTTGCCCAACAGGGTGATGCCTCATGAAAGGTGGAAGATTTGGTAAATTTGGTAGTATACTAGTGGTAGTTTTGATGGTTTTAACAGCGCTTGCAGTGATAATCAGCGTGCAGCCATCCATTCAAGCAAAGCAAGTAAATTCACAGGGTATACAGTTTCTATACAAGGATGTGCACATAAATGTGAAAGATTTGAAATATGTTACAGGACCCAATGGTGAAAAATATATAGTGGGTAAGGGAATGAGAGAGCTAACCCTTCCCGGAGATCCAGCGGTGCCTGTGAAGATAATAAGCTTTACGCTGCCAGCAGGTGCTAAAAATATAAGGGTTAATTTACAAAGTCCCTTGATAACTTCTTACGGAAAGATGAAAGTATCTCCAGCACCTGCACCTGTACTAAAATCTGGAAAAACATTCCCAGCTAAGTTCTCACCACCCAAATACAATGAAAAAGTATATGGCTCAAATAAATTCTATCCTGAAAAAAACTACGATTTCACTGTAAGCAAAACAATGGATAAAACAATAGTAAATGTTTACATATATCCTGTAAAGTATAATCCTGTTACGAATGAAGTGAATGTAATGACCCATGCTAAAGTAGTTGTTTCTTACTCTGCAGGGACTCTTAAGAGTGGCAGTGCACCTATAGATGTGCCCAATATAATAATTACATCCCCACAACTCAAGGCAGCAGCACAGAAACTTGCGGATTTTCATAATAGCACTGGAGTTACATCTTGGGTAGTTACAACAAGCTGGATAGCAAAGAACTATCAGCCAGCAGCAAATCCACCAGTAAATGGCTATGCAAATGCTACTACAGACCCATACGGCTTACTTGGTGGTCAGGCCCTACCCTTGGAGAAGAATATGATAATAGGATACAATTACACATTGGCAAAGAAAATTATAGCATTCCTTCAAAATGAGAGCTATGGAAATAATGTGGAATATATAACAATATTCGGTAATGCAAGAATGGTACCTCCTAGCTATTATTGGACAGACCAATATGGATATCTTCTAGCATATTATGGATTATCCGACATGTATGATGCATGGATACCTACAGATGCTTTCTATGCTCAGCCAAACTATAACTCTACATATTTCAGCTATGAGCCAGAATTCTTTATAGGAAGAATTCCTGTAAATCCATTAACTGCAAACAAGGTTGTAGATAAGATAATCTACTATGCAACTCACAAAACTGCAGGCATAGAAAACGTTACGCTCTCTGGTGGCCAAGTATTTGAAACCCCATACTTCCTTGGAGAGACGGGAGTTTTAGAGCCACTCAATATGGGATGGCTTGATGGTGCAAAAATCACCGAGTATTTCCATACGCTTAGGAATTACACATACAATAATTTCATAAAGATGATGTACAATAGTGATATGATAATTGAAATAACCCATGGCTCTGGCTTCTCATTCTGGCACCACAATGATGAAGTTAGCGCTTGGGATTTCAGCATGAATTCATCCTACGGAAGCTTGCCAATTTACATATCTGGCTCTTGCCTCAATGGTGCTTGGGATGAAGAAGTTTATCCTTCAGAGTTTGCATCTGGTATAAATGGAGGTACATCCATAGCTGAAAAGATGCTTTATGCACCAGATGGAATAATTGCGTACTATGGTGGAGATAGAGAGGCCTATGGAAGCACATATGCTTACTTTGATAATGGAACATTGGTAGCTCCAAATGACTTTGGAGATTTAATAACAGAAGATGGCACTGTAGCAGGTTATTTCCTAGCCATGCACTATTATGGATATGCAACCCTCGGTATGATGTACTCATTTGCTCTAAGCCTTTACAATTATTGGCTAGGCCCATATCTCAGAATGCTTGATCCTTGGGATACTGGAATGAATATGAATATTTGGGCAAGGTCTTACTTTGAATACTCACTCCTAGGTGATCCTGCCTTGGTAGTATCCGGAAATGGTGCAAGTTATCCATCTTACAATGCACCAAATGTTATAATACCAAATGCAGTTTACAATTCAAACGATGAACCAGTAATAACCAGAGGAGAAGAAGTAAGTGTCAATATAAGTACTGATTCCCCTACTGTTAAGGTTGAGCTTCTTTACTTAGAGCATGGGTATGGCTCTGGTCCTTGGGGAGCACAGCCAACATACTATGATTTCATACTTGATATGAAAACTTTGCATCCCGTAGCGACAAGAAATGGAATAAATAACTTCACATACTCGTTTGTTCCCCATAGGGAAGGAACATACATACTATCCGTTTACAGCGCAGACGGAAAGAACACAAGATTCTATATGTCATGCGGCTCTCCAGCACCACCATTGAGTGTTTCAGAAAGAGAAGCAAATTATAATGGAAGAACTTCTAGTTATAGCACTGGAGGTCCTGCTCCAGATGTTCAAGTTGTAACTCTCCTAGATTACGGAGATGTGGCATTTGGAAAGACAACTAATGTAACTGCTGTTCTTTATAACTCTGGAAATGCTACGGCAACAAATATAACAGTGCATTTCTACTTAGAGAATTATGTGCTTATATTCCAAGAGGGCAACTTGAGTCATCCTTTGGTTTGGCTTGGAAATGCAACTGTGTCATCTCTAGCTCCTGGAGAAGTTGCATATGTCACAATACCATGGAAAGCAGTCAATCTTATACCCTTAGGGATGGACCCAACAAATTCATCTGTAAGATGGCAGTATGTTGTTGCAAGTGCTGATGTTGCTGGAGATTCAAATCCAGACAACAATGCAATGTGGGCCTTATTCCATGTACATTTGCCCTTGGATGTGTGGGTTCAAAAGGTATTCATCCAAAAAGATCCCGTAGTGGGAGAGCCAAATAGCATAACATTTGAAATAACTAACATAGGTACTAGTGATACAGCTACAAGCAATGTAACTGTAATGGATTATTATAGCACTATAAAAACAGTATCTGTGACTCTTGCACCCGGAGAAACAAAGTTCATAACTGTGCCTTGGATACCTCAGGTCGCGGGAGAGGATATAATTGAAGTAGTAGCTAACACTCCGGGAGATCAGAATCCAAGAAATGATGTGAGCTTTTACTATCCAAATGGATACTGGTCAATTGCAACTTTCAAGGTACTTAGCTACGATGTAGAACCAGTTATGGCTTATCAGAGCAACGATAATTTGAATGTTGAGTTGTACAACTTTGGTCCATTAGCTTCTAAAGGTACTACAGTTGACCTATGGGAAATAGAGAATGTTAATACCATAGATGTAGAATCTCCTCATCCTTATCCAAACAACTATGATCATGTTTGGAATATAACAGTACCAAATGCTACAAAGATATCATTGCACTTTAATTATTTAGATGTGGAGCCAGGATACGATTATGTATTCATTTTCAATTCCACAGGAGACCTCCAAGTATATTATACTGGCTTCTATAGTGACTTATGGACACCATTCATAAACGGCTCCACTGTGCATGTTGCACTAGTATCTGATGAATCTGTGAATTACACTGGATTCTATATAGATGCCTATGCTACTGGAATAAGCCAGATTAATAGTGTTCAAATAGGAGCTATAGCTTCTGGAAATTATGTAACTGCAAGCGTATCCTTGGGCAATACTACTGCTGGAGTGCATTACTACAAGATAGTTACAAATACTCCCGGCGAGAGTGCAACACTAACAACAGGAGGTGCTACCAATGATATTATCTATCAGACAATTAATGTAAAAGACACTATAGCTCCGCAGATTGAATCCTTCCACTTAGCAAATTCCATTACAAATGATAGAAGCCCAGCACTTAACTTCACATGGTACGATGAAATTTACAGTGGATTCTCAGATGTGAATGTGCAAATAGATGGTATAACAATACCTGCAAGTGTAATTGCTAATGGTAATAGTGGAAATGTAGTTGCAAATGTTCCGTTCCTTCTAGCAGATGGAAAGCACACAGTGCAGATAACCCTTGTGGATAATGGAGGAAACAAAGTTACTGAAAGCTGGACATTTACTGTGGATGCTACACCACCAACATTGGAGATTACCTCATCCACAAATACTCCCATAACATACACATCTACATTCTGGATAAATGGAACCACAGAGCCCGGTGTAACAGTTACCATCAATGGTGTAAATGTACCTGTTGACTCCAATGGAAACTTCGCGTATGAGACAACACTGGTTAATGGCGAAAATGTATTCATTGTAAAAGCAACCGACGAAGCAGGTAATACTGCCACAGAAACAGTTACTGCGTTATATCTACCACAGATACCTGAAATTTTGAATGCCATTAATAATCTAAACTCTGAAATAAGCAATCTGCAGAGCCAGATAACAAGTATGAAGGATGAAATCTCAGACATTCAAGGGAAGATATCAAATATCCAAGGAGATATTTCTGCAATAAACAATGATATTAATGCTATGAAATCACAGCTTAACACTCTCAATTCAAGAATTAATATGCTCCAGAATGAATTGAAGGACAATGTCACAGCCCTCAATAAAGCCATCCAAGAGCTAAATACAACACTAGTAAACAAGATTGAACAGAATATAGATGACCTGCAGAGCCAGATTAACGATTTGAAGGACCAAGCAAATGATTTACAGAGCAATATACAACAGATTAACAGCAATATAAGCAATATAAACGAGAAGAACAAGAAACAAGACAATTCAATTAATTCAGCAAATGCCATTGGATATGCAGGATTGTCCATAGGGATAGTGGCAATTATAATAGCGATAGTGGCAGTTGCAGCAGCTGCGAGGAAGAACAGGGGAAAGAAAGAGGCCCCAGAGGAAAATAAGGAGGAAATAGAAGAGAGTACAGAGGAAACTGAAGAGGGCTCTGAGGAAGAAAAAGAATAAATTCTTTTTTCTTATTTTTTGAGAAATTAAATATACTTTAATGCTTTTTTTCTCCTATGCTCATAGCTCTCACAGGCACTCCGGGAACTGGCAAAACCACAATTGCAAAAATATTGGAAAAAAATTATGAGGTTATCTATCTGAAGGATTTCAAGGATGCTATACTCTACCATGATGAAGATAGGGATGCAGATGTTGTTGATATTGAATATCTTAAAGAGAAAATAAAGAAAATGAGAGGTGATATTATTTTGGAAGCACATTACTCTCACGAGCTGCCTGTGGATATTGCAATTGTTCTAAGATGTCATCCAGAAGAGCTAAGAAAGAGATTGGAAAAAAGGGGATATGGTGAGAGAAAAATAAGGGAGAATTTAGAGGCGGAGGCAATGGGGTTAATAACAGCAGAATCCATTAATTACCATGGAAAAGATAAAGTATTTGAGGTTGATACCACCAAAAAGGAAGTGGAAAAAGCTGCAAGAGAAGTTGAGCATATAATAAAAACGAGGGATAGAAAATATTTGCCAAGAATAAACTATATGGAGGAGATACTCAAATGGTACTAAACAACTATAGAAAAAATGTTGATTCGCTCTTAGCTGCAATATCAAAGCCATTTATGAAAATGCACCCTAATACCATAACTTTAATCTCCCTCTTTATCTCTTTCCTCGCTGCCCTCTCTTACTATCTCACATACATAGGCTCTTATTTCCTCTTCATATTTCTTGCATTCTTAATCCTTGCATCTCTTATGGACGCTATTGATGGAAAAGTTGCCAGATTGCGCGGGATATCCTCAAATAAGGGGGATTTTCTAGACCATTTAATTGATAGGTATGCAGATATGATGATAATAATTGGAATATCTTTAAGTCCTTACTCAAACCCATTAATTGGCCTATTTGCTCTATCAGGAGTGTTTATGACAAGCTATGTGGGAACGCAAGCACAAGCAGTGGGTGTTGGGAGGATATATGGGGGTATCCTTGGTAGGGCTGATAGATTGGTAATATTAATGCTATTGCCAATAATACAATTTTTCTGGTGGGGCTACTACTTCTCCATATCTTCTTGGATCTTGATAATATTTGCAGTTCTTGGGCACATTACAGCTATTCAGAGGATTTTTTCTGCTTGGAGAGCCATTCCTTCTTAATTTTATAATAAAGCAGAGGATGAGTCATCCAATCTTTTTTGCATAGGTTATCGTTGGCTATATCCTTCACGCAAAGCCCGTATGCTTGTAAAGTGGCGCATTTTGGGACCTCATACTCTTTTTTTGAAATTCCCCCAGTTATGTGCTCTACTTGATACCTTGTCATAGATTCGTTAAAATCTGGTGCAGTAGCAAATATTTTCATTATATCCTCATTTTTAACTCCTATTTTATGAAGGAATGTAACAAGAAAGAATCTCGCTTGATGTGGCAAATTTACGCCATTCTTCAATTTTACAATTATTGATTTTAAGCAAGGAGGAAACGCTTCTTCAACAACATTGCCAAAATCCTGAGAGGAATATTTGGAAATGTACTCATCTTTCAATTCTCTCATTTTTTCAATCTCATCCTTGAAATATTTTTTCAGCACATCTTTTTTATTTGCATTACTCTCTATGTCCTTTACAAAATTTTTGACAAAGGCCTCTCTCAATATCTTTACGAACTCTTCCTTGCTCACAGGAACCCATCCATCTTTGAGAGGTTGGTTTATAAGCTTAAAAGCTTCTCCGCTTATCCCTGATGCGTATTTTATGAAATCTAAGAAATGAACCAATGTGAAAAGTTCATACTTCGTGCCTGCCACCCATGGCTTAGGATTCTCCCTATGCAATCTTATTATTTCCTCGGGGATATTTTTATACTTTACTCCTAAAGTTGAAGCAACTAGGTATATATTCTCACTGCTATCTTCAATCAAGTACCCTTCAAGCTCATCCCTAACAACATTTGCAAATCTTCTTGTTATTATTGGATCATCAAGAGCTATTAGAAAAAGCTTGGAAATATAGAATCCTATAATTTTCGTCTCATCATCTGTAACAAAAACCCTTGCATTTTCATCAAAACAGCTTATAACCTTGGCTATTCCATAATCCTTAGCATCTTCATAAATTGGAGAAGCAAGAAGCTCATCTAAATCCATATTTCTCACAATATTCAAAGCCTCTGGTAGAAATGGATACTTGGCAAGAGTGCGTATATTCATATCAGGGCCGGGACCGGGATTTGAACCCGGGTCAAGGGATTACCACAAAGCCCCTTTTAGGGGTAAAGCACCTTTTCTAAAGGGGCTTTTCCACAGTCCCCTAGGATAGCCCCTACCCTATCCCGGCCATGCAAGGAGTGAAATGACAGGTAATACATAAATTTTTTCAGCTTAATCCTAAAAATATTTTTACTAAAAGCTCATTTACTCGTCTATGGTAAAAATTACGGATACAACCCTGCGAGATGGGCATCAGAGTTTGTTTGCAACGAGGATGCGTACCGAAGACATGGTTCCAATAGCAGAAGCCATGGATGAGATGGGCTTTTTCTCTTTGGAAGTATGGGGAGGTGCAACATTTGACTCAGCCATGAGATTTTTAAATGAGAATCCTTGGGATAGACCTAAGATTCTGAAAAAGCATATAAAGAATACCCCATTGCAAATGCTCCTGCGCGGCCAGAATCTTGTGGGCTATAGGCATTATCCCGATGATATAGTTGAAAAATTTGTGTTTAAGGCGGTGGAGGCGGGAATAGATATATTCCGCATATTTGACGCCCTAAATGATTTGAGGAATATGGAAACTGCAATTAAGGCAGTTAAGAAAGCGGGTGCTCATGCTCAGGGCTCTGTTGTCTACACTATAAGTCCCATACACACCTTAGAGAGCTTCGTGGATATGGCAAAGAAACTTGAGGAAATGGGTGCAGATTCCATTTGCATAAAGGATATGGCAGGGCTCATGAGCCCAACAGTCGCCTCAAAATTGGTTAAAATGATGAAGAAGGAAATAAGCGTGCCTATTGATTTACACACCCATAGTACTGCTGGATGGGCTCCAATTACATATATGAAGGCCGTGGAAGCAGGGGTTGATATAATTGATACTGCAATGTCCCCCTTTGGATTTGGCACGGCTCAGCCAGCAACGGAGAGCATGGTAGCTGCTTTCAAAGATACCCCTTATGATACTGGTATGGATTTGAAGAAATTGGAGAAGATTGCAGAGTATTTCAAGATTGTAGAGAAAAAATTAAGAAAGTATACAAGGATGGAGATGCGCATAGCCGATACTAGGGTTCTAATTTACCAAGTTCCTGGAGGCATGCTCTCCAATTTATACAATCAACTCAGAGAGATGAAAGCAGAGGATAAGATTGAAGAGGTTTTAGCAGAAGTGCCAAAGGTTCGTGCAGAAGTGGGCTATCCTCCCCTCGTAACTCCATTGAGCCAAATAGTTGGTACTCAAGCGGTCATGAATGTTATCTCTGGTGAGAGGTGGAAGATGGTAACAAAGGAGATGAGAAATTACATAAAAGGTCTCTATGGAAAGCCACCGGGAAAGATAAATGAAGAGATTAAGAAAAAAGTTCTTGGTGATGAAGAGCCAATAACAGTAAGACCAGCAGATCTCTTGGAACCTGGGTTTGAAAAATTCAAGGAGGAAATTGGCGACTTGGCAGATAATGATGAGGATGTTCTATCCTACGCACTCTTTCCAGATGTAGCTAGAAAATTCCTTATGAGAAGAAAGGGCTTGATAGAGGAGAACTTGGAACCACCGAAGGAGGGTAAGAAGTACAAGATATGGATTAACGGGGAAGAATACCTAGTGAATGTGGAGGAGATGCATGAATGAAGCATTATTTTTACTATCCCTTTAGCTATTTAACCCTCTTTATCTATCTTATTTTCTTCTTTTTCTTCTTCATGTTTTTCATTTTTGGCATACCTTATGCCTTTGTGAAATTGGGCATGCCTCCAAACCTTGCAATGTTCCTGTTCTTGGCAGCCATTGTAGGGAGCTATATAAACATCCCAATAAAGAGATTGGAAAGCAAGATACCAATGAGCCCTAAGGGCTCAATTAATTTTTGGGGATTAAGGTATCAAATTCCATACACTCCACACACTACCACTCTCCTAGCAATAAATCTTGGGGGAGCAATTATACCCATATTCATATCCCTATGGGTTTTTGTATCCCTCGCTCTCCACGCTTACTATATGCTTATTATAAAGAGCATAGTGGCAATAATTATAGTTGCAATAATATCCTATGTATTTGCCAAACCAGTTAAGGGAATGGGCATAGCACTTCCGGCATTCATTCCTCCCATTGTGGCATCTTTAACTGCAATATTTATGGCTCCTGAAAATCCTGTGGCTGTGGCATATATCTCTGGCACTCTTGGTACGCTAATAGGCGCAGATTTGATGCATATGAAAGATATTGAAAAATTGGGAGCGCCCGTGGCTAGCATCGGAGGTGCAGGCACTTTTGACGGTGTATTTCTCTCAGGTATAATTGCAATCTTGCTAATATAAAAAATTAAAGTTTGGAGCGGGTTATGTTAACCCCATCCACGAGAACATAGGGAAGATAAGAGGGTAGCACCTCATCCCACCATTTCACTTTTTCTCTTTCTTTGCTA
Organism: Candidatus Aciduliprofundum sp.; assembly: GCA_015520565.1. GTDB lineage: Archaea > Thermoplasmatota > Thermoplasmata > Thermoplasmatales > Aciduliprofundaceae > Aciduliprofundum. Next base: position 10,980 of record WAPW01000020.1, read on the forward strand.
ACATCTACAACGCTTGAGAATATATGCTGCATATTCTCTGTAACCCTTATTCCTTTCCAAGATTCCTTTATCTCTCCATCCTCTATGTAGAATATTCCATCTCTAGGGATTGTGGAGAAATCACCATTACGGTAATCTTGGAAGCGTGTGTACCAGAGATTCACTATGAACAATCCCCTATCTATTTCGGAGAGCAGATCTTGATAACTCTTGTTTCCCCCCTCCACAACAGGCTGCCACGCATTTGGATTTATTATACCTGCATTTCCCGTGGTTTCTGTGTTGAATTTCTGCGCTGTGGAATAGCTATGGAGATAATTTCTCACCACGCCTTTTTCCACTATGGGAGTTCTCTGAGTAGCTGTTGCCTCTTCGTCAAATACCCTGTGGCCCGTGGAGAAGAATGTTGGGTCATCGTATATTGTTAATTTCTCCGAATAAGCTTTCTCCCCAATCTTTCCTGCAAAGAAGCTCATACCTGCATCAACTGCAAAGGCAGAGGCCATGTGCATGCTGTAAGAGATTAAAGAACCAAAGGCAAGGGGATGAAACAGAATCTTGTACTTTCCCTCTTTACCATCCTTTGGCTCTCCTCCAAGAGACGCAATAACTCCTGCTCTCTCTCCTATGCTCCTTGCATCTTCAAGCTCCTTTGCTTCCGCAGTTGTAATCGCCTCTTGCCCCGCATTCCTATACTCATTGAATGCCCTTATCACAATATCCACATTTGCAACCTCGTCCTCTGCGCTGTTATAATTTGTCAAAATCTTCCTTTTTACATAATCTCTGTAAATCACTCCAGCAGCTCTTATCGCGCCTTTCTCTATGGCTCCATCAATCACATCCTTAGCTAAGTTCTCAAGCTCCAAATCTAAAATTCCATAATCTATCTTCTTTTCTCTGTAACTCTGCCTCTTTGGATTCAATCCGTAAAAATCCTTGTTTTCAGGCAAATTCTGCAATATTCTCGCATATTTCTCAAGAAGCTCTTCCGCTTTGTCCAAATTCTTTATGGTGGTCATAAACACCTTTTTTCCTTTAGAGATGAAAACACCTAAACTCTTTTCTAACCATAATTTAGAAATATCAATATCGTTGTTTGAAAATCTCACTTGCCTTTTCTCCCTTTCCTCAAGAATAAATGAGGCTTCATCAATGCCCAAATTTTGAGATTTATTCATAAGCTTTTCAAGATCCATAATATCACCTCAGTTTAATTCCCCTAAGTCTAATATGGGGTCCTCCCATCCAAACATCCACGCCTTGCATAGGGTCTCCCTTTCCGCATGTACCCCCGAAGAATTCAAGGTCTTTTGCAATGGCATCTATCCTACCATAGAATCCGGGAGTGGTTATCTCTAGCACAGGTCTTCTAACTGGCTCAACAATTTCTCCATTCTTTATCAGATATGCCTCTCTTCCAACATATTTTTGATTGTAGCGAATATCATCTATGTTCCACTCTGTAAAGCTCTTCATATATATTCCCTCTTTTACATCCTCAAATAACTCTTCCTTAGAATAATCTCCCGGCTCAAAGAATGTGGTACTCATCCTCACTATTGGCTCCCTGTTCCACCATGATGAGCGAGCTGCTCCATTACTCTTTGTGCCCAATTTACCTGCACTTTCCCTATTGTGCAAGAACTCGTTTATCTTTCCCTCTTTGTAAAGATACCTTCTCCTTGCAGGAATGCCCTCTTCATCGTACTTGTAGTACCCGAAACTGTTTGGCACTGTTGGGTCATCCACCACATTCACGATCTCACTTCCTATCTTATCCCCAATCTTTGAAGGATTTATGAAACTCTCTCCCGCCTGAGCTGCTTCTCTTCCAAGTATCCTATCTGCCTCGCTTGGATGCCCGCAGGATTCGTGAGCAATTATACCTGCAACTTCTGGGCCCACAATCAAATCGTATGTACCCTCTGGAGATTTCTTTGCCTTCACAACATTTTTTAGGGCTTTTTCTTCCTCAGGCAAGAGGGATAGAATATCCCATCTATCAAAAATCTCGTAGCCCCCGCTTATTCCGTACTGCCTGTAACTCTGCTCAAAATTTCCATTATCCATGACGCCCATCATGTAGAAATATTCAACCCTTGGAATCTTTGCCCTTATTTTCGTGCCTTCTGAATTCATATAAATCTTCTCTATTTCCTTATCCCTGAGCATCTGGAGCTTCATCTGAGCGCTAAGGCGCTTATCAACATCAATAAGATAATTTATCTTTTCTTCCATATCCATATTTTCAATCTTTTTCTTCTCTTCAACGCTCCAAGAGTCCTCATAGCTTTTTTCCTGCGAGAATTCAACTTTATTTTTTCTATTCTTTGCAAGTTTAATTGCTCTCTCTGCAATCTCATCAAGCTTTGATAAATCGTTTGTGGCGCCGAAGCCAATACCTTCATTCACAACTCTAACTGCGAAACCATCTTCCTCCGTTGAGGCAACTGTATTGACAACTCCATTTTTCACCGTTATCAAATTCATCTTTATCCTCATATATCGTACTTCTGCAAATCTTGCATCTATTTTGTTAAGCACTCTCTCCATAATATCTTCCATACAGCTCGCCTCACAGGGTCTCTCTTCTAAATTCCCTCAACTTATCTCTCTCCTTCTTCACATTTCTCTCCAATATATCCAAAACATCCTTGAATGCGCTGTAAACATTCCAGTCGTAGCTTCTCGCAAAGAAGAGCTTTCTATCCGTGGTTAATCTAGCTCTCACGCTGTACTTTATCTCCTTTCCACTTATGTGGTGCTCTTCAACATGGAAAGTTAAGAGCTGGGGCTTGAACTCTTTGAAGCGATTTATCTTATGCAAGAAATCTTCAACCATATTGTAAATTATTTGATATGGCTCCATGTCCTCTACATCCAAGCCAGTTATTTGAACGAACACACCCTCCTGTTTTCCTCCTCTGAGTATCGCCTCTATAACATCCCTTTGAGATATAATTCCTATTGGCCTATTTTTCTTATCTACAACAGCGCATATGGATGAATGAAATTCAATCATCTTTTCTACCGCATCTCTTAGAACCGCATCCTCAGAAACATATACGGGAGGAACCATTATTTCCTTCACCAAAACTTGAACTTTTTTCTTCTCCCCCGAAACTTCTCCCAAGCTTGCCCTGTCTTTCTCTCTCCATACTGCTCTGGAAGCATCTCTCATATGCACTATACCCACAAGTTTTCTGTTCTCATCCACCACGGGCACGCTCATCTCTCCAAGTTTTTTCATTATATCAAGGGCATATTGTATTGGCGAATTCTCTTCAACAAGCTCCGGCTCACTCGTCATAACATCCTCTACAGGAATATTGGCAACATCCTTCATCTTTGGCACGAGTTTTATTATATCCGTTCTTGAAATTATGCCCACAAGCTTATCCTTCACCACAATGGGCAGAGAACGATAGCCAGCATCAATCATCAATCTTACAGCATCCTCTATACTCGCATCTGGCTCCAAAACAGGGGGCTTAACCATAACATTTTCCACACGGGAGTATAGGGATATGCTCTTCCTCCTGATTAGAGTTCTGTAATTTATATACCCAACAAGCTCGCCCCTATCATTTATCACGGGAAGCTCGTGAAATCCATGCTCTTGCATCTTGCTTATTGCCTTAGAAACGGTCTCTCCAAGTTTAGCTACAACAACATCCTTTGTCATAACATCCTTAACTTTTATTTCACCAGGTTCCATATTATCACCTCACTTGGCAGGAGCTTAACAATTTCCCTGCCTAATTTGCATAATGGCTTATGAGAAAATAAACCTTTTGGCTTGAAGCAAAAAGCTTATATATGTCGGACATATATAGTTAATATGTCTGACAAAAATATGAAAGGTGATGATAATGGGTTTAGAGTATTTGATTAAAGATGCCCTTTCTTCGGGGTATGATGAAAAGAGCGAGGCAGATGTGAATATAAAGGTGGTAGGCATAGGTGGCGGTGGATGTAATAGCATAACGAGATTGAGCACTCAGAACTTAAAGGCAGAATTGATAGCAGTAAATACGGATAAATCTCATTTTTCAATAGTAAACGCCTCAAAGAAGGTTCTAATAGGGAAGAAGATAACAAATGGTCGTGGCACTGGTGGAAATATGGAGATTGGGGAGCAGGCAGCTCAGATGGCCTATAATGATATTTACAAGATACTTGATGGGGGAGATATAGTATTTCTCCTTGCTGGCCTTGGTGGAGGAACAGGTGGGGGCGCAGGACCTGTTATTAGCGAGATAGCGAGGGATGCTGGAGCTCTCGTTGTATCCATGGTAACCATGCCATTTAAAGCAGAGGGGAAGAAAAGGTGGGAGCAAGCTGAAATGTCCTTAGAGAGATTTAGGGAGCATTCTCACACAGTTATAGTTCTTGATAATAACAGGCTTGTTAGCTTGGCCAAGAATTTGCCCATAAAGAAGGCATTCGCAATTATGGATTACTTAATAGGAGATGTTATAACCAACTTGGCTGATGCAATAACCATACCTTCTTTGATGAATATAGATTTCTCAGACCTGGAGGCGTTGATGAGAAACGGGGGCACATCTACAATTCTCTACGGAGAGGGAAATTACTACACACCGCAGGATGCCGTAATGGATACTTTGAATAATCCCCTAATGGATATAGATTATCGTGGTGCCAATGGTGCTCTTATCCACATCACAGGTGGCTCTGAGATGTCATTGCAAACAGTTTATAGGATTGCGGAGGGAATAACCTCGGGCATAAGGGATGATGCAGAAGTGAAGATAGGAGCGAGGGTTGATGATAAATACACCAAGAAATTGAAAATAACAACTATACTCACAGGAGTGCATACACCATATTTGCAAAAGCGGGAGGCAAGATATATAACTGAGGAAATAGGAGGAATAAATGACCTAATTTCCGTGGTCTACTAACTTTTTATTTTAATAGTAATGAGTTTCACCGCTTCATATTTATCTTCCATTTTCAATTGCCCTTATCCTCTTCTTTATGAACGGATTACCCTTACCTTTCTCTATCAAAAATTGAGGATAAATAGCAGCTTCTATACCCTTTAAAGCGGAAATCATTGCCTCAGCACCAACATATTTAGCTGCATATCTATCTGCATCATAGTCAAACTTTCTTTTCAGCAAGATGTTGAGAGCTATGGCAAGCGGGAATGCAAGGGCTGTTATTATCCCTATTGCAATATCTGGAATTGGAAAAAGAAACGCATTTATTCCAATAGCAAAAATGATGTTAAATACAATAAGAG
>WAPW01000021.1 GCA_015520565.1 Candidatus Aciduliprofundum sp.
CTTTCTTCTATCGTCGAAAGTCCCGCCCGGTCCATTAAGCCCCTTTCTTAAAAAGAAAGGTGCCACAGCCCTGCAAAGCAGGGCGTGCTCACATCTTCCGATGCTCGTTTACCCCCAAATTTTACTTAAAAGGGAAGAGTGTGGAGAGAGAAACCGTAGGTGTCTCTTCCTAAGGAACTCGCTGGTGGTTCCTGAGAAAGCGGCTTTACCTGGAAAGAAGAAAAAGGTACTTTACCCTAAAAGAGATTTTTTAAAAGGTAAGAGAGTGGAGAGAGAAATGAGCAACAATTTAGTTGCAAGCTTTTCTCTCTGAAAAGGTCTAGCGGTAGCCCATATAAAATCCCTCAGTAGCTTTTTATAAAAGAGATAAAAAGATAAATAAAAAGTTTTTACTATGTTTCCTTGCAATTTCCTTAGTACAATGATTTCATATATTTCAATGTCCACGCTTTCAGCTGGTCAAGTGCTACCATCCATATCATTGCATATCCCCATATTAAAGCTATAAGCCACCAGTTTATAGGCGTTACAAGAATTCCATAAGCTGCAATTAAAGTTGCAGCTATCTTTGTTATAACCGCAGACCAGAATAATGGATGGCTTGGATATGGTTTACTCCACACAAATTTTTCACTTCTTGTTACAAAGATAGTAAGGTGCCCAGCCACTGCGAGTTTCAGAAATATAAATGTTTGAAGGGCTGCGTAGCTTAGCATAAGCTCTTCCTTGGCTATGTAGAACAGGATAAATGAGCTTATAACACCTCCAACTCCAAGTATCGTAGATAGCATCAAAACTTTATGCATATTCCATTTTACTGGTTTATTATGGATATTCACATTATCGTATGCAATTGTCAATATTGGTACATCATTAAGAAGAGCTATTAACACTATCATTACTGCATTTATTGGATAGAGATTAAATATCAATATTGATAATGTTATAAAGAATAGTACTCTTATTGTTTCTGTTATTCTATAAACTACATAGCTCTCCATTCTTGCAAAAATTTTTCTTGCTTCTTTAATAGCATCAGCAATGACGCTTAATCCCGGCTCTAGCAGAGCTACGGCAGCAGCTGCACGAGCGGCATCAGTTGCGCCACTAACGGCTATTCCACAATCTGCCTTCTTCAAAGCAGGTGCATCATTAACCCCATCTCCAGTCATGGCAACAAGATGCCCCTTCTTTTGCAAAGATTCTACAATTTCATACTTATGCTCGGGAAATACTTCAGCAAATATATCCACTTCCTCTGCTATTGAGGCCACATCCCTACCTTCCCTTCTTTTTTCTTGCATTTCACCCATGGATATTACTTTGTTTCCAATTCCAAGCATCTGCCCTATGTGCTTTGCTATTGAGGCATGGTCTCCTGTAACCATCTTTATCTTTACACCCATCATTTTTATGGCTTTTATAGCCCTAGGTGCATCAGGTCTTGGTGGATCAAATAGAGGAATAAGCCCTACAAAAGTCCAATAATCATCAAATTTTACAGCAACTCCCAAGGTTCTATACCCATGCTTAGCATATCCTTCCACAATCTTTTCTGCATTCTTTTTATCCTCATCTGATATCTTGCACATTTGAAGTATCACTTGGGGTGCACCTTTAGAAACTGAAAATTTCTTATCTCCCACAACCTCTGCCTCTGTCCTTTTTATAGTTGGGTCAAAGGGAGTAAATTTGACCTGCTTGTATTTTTTCACTTTTTCCTCTACTCCGTATTCTTTTAAAGAATTCAAAATAGCCATATCTATGGGGTCTTTATCCTCTTCCCTTGATGCCAGTGCACCGTAAAATATCACATCTTTCCTCTCAAAATTGCCAAAGCTAACTGGAGTACCCGGAGTTAGCTTATTTTGCGTTAAAGTACCTGTTTTATCGGAGCAAAGAATATCCACTCCTGCCAACTCATCTATTGCAGTTAATTTTCTCACTATTGCCTTTTTCTTTGCAAGGTCATAGGCACCCACGGCCATGGTTATTGATAGCACAGCAGGTAATGCTGCAGGAATTGCCGCAACTATTAGCACAAGGCTAAATCTAAGCGTTTCCAGTATGCTTTCCTCTCTATATATTGAAACTAAGAAGACAACTGATACAAGTATAATAGCAAGAATTATTAGGTAATTTCCAACTTTAAGTATCATCTTCTGGAAGGTACTCACAGTTTTAGCAGATTCTACAAGCTTTACAGTTTTTCCAAAGTAGGTATTTAGACCTGTGGCTACAACAACTCCCGACATCTCTCCCTTCTTCACTATAGAACCAGAGAAAATTATGTCTCCCAATTTCTTCGTAACAGGCAAGGACTCCCCTGTTAGCGCAGATTGATCCACACTTAAAAACTCACCCTCAATAAGCTTTATATCCGCTGGCACAATATCTCCCATTCTTATCCTCACTATGTCTCCTGGCACCACATACTTTCCGGGTATTACTTTCCATTTTCCATCTCTAAGAACTCTTGCTCTCACAGCCATTTTGCTTTGGAGAAAAGCTATAACATTCTCAGCTTTCCTTTCTTCCCAGAATCCAACTATAGCATTCAATATTAGAAGAGATAGTATAATCCAAAAATCTTCCCAATGGTGAACGAGTATGGATAGAACAGCTGCAATTTCAATCATAATTGGTATTGGGCCCCAAAAATAAGATAGAAATTTTATTACTGGATTTACCTTCTTCTCGGGTATTTCATTGGCACCATATTTTTCTAATCTATTCTTTGCTTCTTCTTCTGACAAACCATTTTTTAAGGATGTATTCAAATCTTTTAACACATCATCAACACTCATAGCCTTGTAGTTTTTAGAAGGCATAAAGGTCACCTAAGCAAGGGTATCGTTTTACTCCCTAATATATTTAACTCCCCAAAAATGTGTATCAGTGGGCCCGCCCGGATTCGAACCGGGGACCTCCACCGTGTCAGGGTGACGTCATAACCACCTAGACCACGGGCCCTTAATGGATTATAGAAGTTGGGTATTTTAATCTTATGGATTTAGGGTGGTACATACCCCATAAAGCTTAAATAATAAACGAAGCAATAGGGTAAGCATGAAATTTAAGAGGAAATTAAATAAGAAGGAAAAAGGTGTTTCTGAAGTTCTTGGTAGTATATTGGTGTTGTTAATAACAGTCATGCTATTCTCCACGATATTTTACTATGTAAATTCTATGCCCACTCCCAAGCAGAGGATTTATGCTCAGTTTGATGCCGCTATGCATATAGTTAAAAACTCAACGGGAGGATATTGTTTAAATATAACGGTTAAGAATGTCGGAGGAGAGAGTTTGGTTGATTGGAGAACGATGTTTATAATAGTTATTGATTTTACGGCCAAGCAACATATGTTATCTTGGTCAAATTTTTCAAAACAACCCTTTGATAAAGATGGCAAATTCTCTCAAGGAGAGAGCTTTTATTATAATTCATCGTGGGATAAATGGAAAAATGTAAATTGGTCCAGCATAGAGGACATTAAATCCCATGTAATAAGCATAACTCTATTAGATAAGAACACAGGAACTATAATTTGGTCAACCAAATTGCAGGGGAGGGCAAATATGCCCCCTGTCCTAGTTGGCTTAACTACTTCACCTTCTCCTCCTATTTTAGGTAAGCCCGCTACCTTTAAAGCAATAATATTTGACCCGGATAATAACGATGTTAGCGGATACAATGTAACCCTTGATTTTTCAGATAGTATTCTGAGATATTCCATATATGGTTCCCCTATAAAAGATATGAAATATTCTGGGGGAAATTCATTTACAGCTGTTGTGAATTTTAAAAGTAATGATTCCCTGAATATACTAAGGCCTTACACTGTAAAGGTAAAAATTGTCTATGGCTCCACAACTACAGGAAACTTAGAAGTAACATACCCTGCCCATATATTTCTAAGTAGGGGCACTAGTTCTAAGGCACCAGATTTGTACATTGATTCTAAGTTTATAACCCTAAGCACATTGAACCCTACGCATGGGGATAGTGTCCAAGTATCCGTCACAGTAGAAAACCTTGGAGGTACTGGTGCAAAGTTTAAGTTGATGGTTATGGACAAATATCAAGGTTATCCAAATGGTGAAATCTATATAAAAACTAATTTGGGATCCTCTAAATATTTACCTTCTCCCACCCTTAATTATACAGTTGCCGCAGCTGGACAAACCACAATTTCGTTCATATGGGAAGATGTTGGTGCCAATGAAAATGGAGTTAGCCCAGTATCAAGGGTCTCTGGAACTCATCAGTTAATATTTAAGATAATAAATATAACACCTGCTGAGAATCCAAACAAGTATAAAGATAACGCAAGTGTATCTTTAACTGTTTTGCCCAACATACTTCTTGTAGATGATGATGGATATGCTCAAGGAAGTCCATTGGATACAAGCAGGTACTATAAGTACTATCTTGATACCGCCGGATACAAGTATGATTTAGACGAGGGTTCCATAAATATAGGGCAACTAAAAACAGACATATACTCTCATGACTTGGTTATTTGGGAAACTGGATATAAAAAGGATCCCCTTACATCTGAGCAAGCGATAATTTTGAGAGATTATGTTTATAATAACGGGGGTGCGTTGTGGCTTATAAGTCAGGGAATATCTCAAGACAGCCTCAGCTACATATTAACTGGAGGTTATACCACTATAAAAATTTCTCAAGCACCTATGGTTAAAATAAAGGGAGTTCCAGATACCCCAATAAATCTAACTACATCTAACGGAATTATAAATGATACCCTTATTAACAGAGATAATGCTCAGAGTAGTGAGAATACAATAAATGGCAATGAGACAACATATTTTGAGGATAATAATTTAGGCAATGTTAAAAAATTTATATTGGGTAATATATCAGGCCAACCTTCCTTTAAACCCATAGGGGTCTATGAAGATTATAGCACATCAGGAGAAGGAAAACTCGTGTATTTGGGATTTGAATTATCTCGTGTACAACATTATTATAAGCAGGATTTCATAGCATATCGCATACTCAAATACCTTGCCAATATAAGTGGCAGGGCGGGAAATGACCTAGCAGTAGAGGACATGAACATAACTCCAAGAAATCCCTTGTATAAAGAGCCTGTACATATAAGTGTCGTAGTATCCAATAATGGTGGTCAACCTCTTTCTAGTAAAGTATTGCTTGAGGTTGATGGCATAGTATCTTTAAATATAAATACCACAAATCCAAATTCCACAGGTGTAATTCCCCCTGATGGAGGATTTGTCACCGTTAATTTTACATGGATACCCACTCATACTGGCGAGCATGAGCTTACTGCTATAGTAAATCCGTATCACACAATTCAAGAGACAAATTATCAAAACAATATAATAAATAAAAACATCATTGATACTAGCGTGTTTGTACATTTCTCAACTTTGATAGTTTACAACAGCAGTAGCCCTGCATCTGTGAATGAGAAAAATAATGTTACAAATACTCTCCAAGATTTGGGATATTTGTATAAGACCTTAAACACCAACTTAAATCCATTGCCAAATGGGTATTCCACTGGAGATTACTTTGCACAGTATAACTTGATAATATGGGCAGATACACATATTGGGAATAGAGATGTAAATGCAATAGAAGAATCACTCATTAAAAATCCAAATACGGCCCAACTGTTTATAGGTAGCGATTTGACTGAAGAGCTTGTTACCAATACCAAACTTACCAATTATTTAGGAATTAATTCTAATGGATACGATACTCCCCCTAGCGATAGTGTACTCTACGGAATAAATAATGTTAATAGCGTGAGTAATGGGATGAGTATAGTTATAAAATCTGGAACTATCTTATACAATATCTCATCGGATAATTCAAAAGCCCTATTTAGAAAGTATGTTCCCATAACCTCAGGATATCTCCATCTTGAGAATATTTCATCTGAGCGCCAAAATACTATAAACTCTGTTGGATTTGGCTTGATTTCAACAGCACCACAAAGTGGAAGTAAATATGGAATTGTTCCCTTTGACTTAAGCGATGTAATTGGCATATTTGGATTAAAAAATGCGAGCATTGCAAAGCCCTATTCACCTGCTCTTCAAGCGAGGGCATGGATAATTTACAGGTTATTTAACTGGTTTGGATATCAACCACTTAAGCCAGAATTAGCTACATATACATCGGATATAAATATCACCTATGGAGGCAGCATACTTAATCTTCCACCCATAATAGGAAGGTCCTATATGATTCGTACAATCGTATACAACTATGGCTCTGTTGGAGCAAACGCCGTTGTTCGCTTCTACGATGATTTTGATTGGATTGGGAGCAAAACGGTGTATGTGCCCGGAGGTAAATATGCTCAAGTGGAGATAAAATGGACACCCATGTTTGCAAGCGCAGCCAGACACATAAGGGTGATAGTGGATCCATTAAACGAAGTAAAGGAGACAACTTTAAATGACACATCCGGTAGAGAGATTTTCAACTTCAACAACGAGGCAATTAAAACTGTCAGAGTTTATTACTTCTGGGATAATATGGAGAATGGAGCTGGAAATTGGATTCATGAGGCAACAGTGCTTGATATAAATGGAGAATCACCTTTAGATTTCATAAATCGCAAGGATGTTAATACTACCGTTGTTGGCGACTGGGACTGGAGCATAAGTGGGAGTAATAACGAATCTGGTAACTTCCATAAAGATCTTAATATTTTCTACTCCAATGCTACTGATGTAATAGGATTTACTAATGATGCATATCACTCAGCACCTTCAGCGTTTTGGATACCTGAAGCACCTAGAGTATCTATAAGAAAACCTGTAGATGTAATTTTTGTTATTGACACTTCTGGAAGTATGCTCACAAAAGTACCAGGCGCAAATGTGGGAGATGTAAATGGCGATGGTCTTTCTAATACGAGAATTGATGTTGCTATTGCATCCGCAGAGGATGCAATAAGCGAATTAAGCGATATTGACCGTGTAGCAATATTTGCTTTTAATCAAAACGGAAATGGCCATCCAGAGAAAATCCTTGATTTTACATATGCAACTCAAGCAAATATTCAATACACAATTGATCCTACATTAGAATCTTTGCAAGCTACTGGAGGTACACCCCTTTATGATACTGTCTCATATGCAACTTATTATATGGATGAAAATGGGAGAAATAATGCAATAAAGGGAATACTAGTTCTCACAGACGGTTTGAGTAATGATGATACTTATGGGCCCAGTAAAGGTAACCAGTATATATATGCTCCAGGAACGGGATATGATGAATCTGAGAGTGGAATTGTAAATAAATATGTAAAGGGACAAGTCAGCGGTTTGCTTGATATGCCCTACTCCGTTATGGTGATATCTATAGCTCCAAATGCTTGGGATGGCAGATTGTTTTCACTTGGAAACTCATCTAAAGGTGATGTTTCTATGGCTTTGTTTGAGAGTGATCCAAATGCCATAGAGGGCGCTTTCACCACATTTATTTCCCTTCTAACTCAGACAGCTTCTACAGGGGGATTAAAGGCTGTTAACCCGACCATAAGCAATTTGGGTGCTGTTGTTTTTGCAGATGGTTTCAGAAATTATACAAATACTCCTGATGATGCCAATACCCCAGGATTTTATGGTAAATGGATATCCTCTGGATTTACAATAGCATCTAATGATGATGGAAACTATTATTACAAGGGGCAATCAGATGATTGGTCAGATTTATACTGGGTTGCACAAACAGATAAAGATGGAGCTTATTTACAGCACACAGTATATCCCTATGATGTGCTCCATTATCATTATCCGGGAAGTTATACCATTGTTGGAGCTAATATAAGTTTCTGGGTTGGTGATAATCAAGATGATGTATACTGGCCAGATGCAACTATAGAAGTATATGCTAACGGTGAGCTTATCAAGAAATTTACGGATGTTTTATATAGAGATGACGAAGAATATCTTACAACCTCCATTCCTCAATCTATTTATACGCTAAATCATTATGATATTAAGATAGTGATTAAATCCACTTATGATGTTATGGCTATAGATGATGTAATGGTTGTCTACTATATTGATTACACGCCACCATCATCAGGAAATACAAACGGATGGGTTCCTGAGGATTATCTGAATACTGTGAATACACAGATGAATTACACTTTCCTCATAACAAACACTGTGAATATTGATGGTGCAAAAGGAGCTATACTTTCTTTCTGGACTAAGTACTGGATGACCTCAGGTACTAACGGAGGAGTAGTGTATCTATGGCTATATAACAGCACCGGTAATGATTGGACTTGGGACAAAGAACACCGTATATATCTAACACCTAAACAATCATACACTGGAAATCTAATGATGGGTAAAGATAAAAATGGTAACCCCATTGGAGTGGATAAGGATAATACTACAGGCGGACCAAACATAACAGGCGAAGCTGATGGATTATTAGATAAATACGGGAATTTACCATATTGGTGTTTCAATGGTAGAAGTAGTGGAGGAACCTTTGGATGGGATTATATAGAAATCTCATTAACAAAATACATTAATGATATAAGCAATAGCGGTGGTAAATTTAGAATAGTGTTCCTATTTGCTCAGTACGGAGGGTTAACTCCCAGCACAGGATGGAATCCAGCCATGGGATGGTATCTTGATGATGTGAAGATTTACATAACTTCAGATAGCTCTAAAGATTTATGGCAATTATACAATTTTGGAGGTACAGGAGCAGATAAAGCACATTCGGGGAATTATGCTTGGGCTTATGGCTTTTCCAATAATAATTGGGCTCTTCCTAAAGGTGTTGATTCATCATTAATCACAAAGCAGGTAGATTTAAGTACAGCTAGAACAGCACATCTCAGTTTTTGGATTCGCTTTAATCTGAATCCTGCTTCTGGAGTGCCACCAGCTACTGTGCGTGTAGAAATAAGTGATGACAATGGCATGACATGGCGTTCTATCACCTATGGTGTTAGAATAGGATGGGGTGCAAGTGGGACTGGGGGAATATCTGGAACTAGTACAGATGGCAGTTATGGATGGGTAAATTCAGGTACATTGGTGAGAATAAATTGTGATATAAGCGGATGGGCAGGTAAGAGCATTGAAATAAGATTCAGGGTAGTAACTAACAACACGGATTATCCCACTTATGCCAACTCCAACGACCCCTATGGAGTGTTCATAGACGATGTTATGGTCTATGGCGAGGGCTACGCCTCCACTATTGGAGTTAAGAACAATTATC